>JABWCR010000004.1 GCA_013359125.1 Armatimonadota bacterium
CGACCACAAGCCCACCCAGGACGACCGGGGGCAGCGCCGAGATCTGCGCTTCGCGGTCCAGTTCGGCCAGGCGGCGCTGGAGCCGGGCCTGCAAGTCGTCGGCGCGGCGGCGGGCCTCCTGGGAGTTGAGCCGCGCGCCGGCCCTGCCCGCCTGCTCCTGCAGCTTGAGCTGCTCGGTGCGGTGGTCCCAGTACGTGATATCTTTCGTGAGGCGATCCTTCACCGCGGCGCGGGTCTTCTCGATCCAGGCGAGCCGCCTGCCGCGCACTTCGGCGATGTGCTCGGGCACCACGTTCGCGATGGCGTGGCCCTGCGCTTTCTGCTCGATGCTCTGGCTGGATGCGTGCATGATCCACGCGCACTCGGGCCTGGCAAGCACGTCGGCCGCCGCCGGCTCACCCTCGGCTAGCGGACGGTAGTCGAGGTACGGCGCGTACTGCAAGTGGCGCGTCCGTCCCTCGGCGTCCATCTCGACGTAGAGCAGGCGGCGCGAGATGGTGCGCCGCTCGCCCGACGGCAGCAGGCTCGCGTCCTGAATGGCGTGTTCGAGAGTGAAGAGCACTCGGGGGATCGTGCCGGGGTCGCGCTCGTCTACCAGCACCGTGCCGCGCTTGAGCAGATCTCGGTGGCGCTCGAGGGTGAGGTCGAGCGCGGCATCGAGCAGCGGGTGGCCCGGGCAGACGAAGGCCGCGAGCGGCTGGCCTGGCGGCGCGATCAGCTCCTTTTCGAAGGCGATGCGCTCGTAGCGCGACAGCACCGGATCGCCGGCGCCGATCTGGCGGTCGCGGTTGCGCACCGGCGCGGGCACGTTCTTGATCTCGTAACGGCGCGGCTCGCGCTGGCGAACCGTGCCGCCCAGGCGCTGGAAGGCCTCGAGGAAGAACGACTCGATGTAGTACGGCTGCAGGCGGCGCGCCTCGGCTCGCTCCATCTCTTCGCGGATGCGCGCCACTCGGCTCGAGTCCATCGCGTCGTGGGCGAGCGCGCGCTCCTCGATGAGTCCCTCGAGGTGGGGCCGGTCCACGCCGTGCTCGATGGTGCGGGTGAGGCGGTCGCGGACCTCGGGCTGGTCGCCGTAGCGGACGGCCTCGATCAGCAGGTCGCGCAGCGGCCGGCCGTCGAACTGGAGTTTGCCGAGCACGTCGAAGACCTGACCGCCCAGCGCCTGGCGCGCTTCTTCGAGCTTCTCCAGGAGGCGGCGGTAGACGTCGCCCTCGCGGGTCTCCTCGGCCACCAGGTTCCACAGGTGGCACACCTCGGTCTGGCCGATGCGGTGAATGCGGCCGAAGCGCTGCTCCAGGCGGTTCGGGTTCCAGGGCAGGTCGTAGTTCACCATCAGGTGCGCGCGCTGCAGGTTGATGCCCTCGCCGGCGGCGTCGGTGGCCAGCAGCACTTGGACCTCCGGGTCGTGCAGGAAGCTCTCCTGCGCCTTGCGCCGCTCCTCGCGCCCCATGCCGCCGTGGATCAGGACGAGCGATTGCGGGCGGCCGAGGAGCGAGCCGATCTGGCGTTCGAGGTAAGAAAGCGTGTCACGGTGCTCGGTGAAGATGACGAGCTTCTGGCGCGGAGAAGGGACAGGCTTCGGGATGGCACCGGCGCCGTAGGGCACGGTGGGCTCCGCGACCCGGCCGCCCAGCCCCACCGGAGTGAAGATCTCTCCCAGCAGGTGCGAGAGTTCGCGCCACTTGGTGTCCTGGCCGCTGCGCCGCACCTCGGCGGCGAGGGCTTCGAGGCGGCCGAGGGTGGCGATTTCCGCCTTCAGCTCCGCGACCGTCGCGGCCGCCGTGGCCTGGTCGAGGATCTCTTCTTCGGCAGCCTCGACTTCGTTCTCGGGGGCTTCTTCGAGGTCCTCGACGTCATCGTCGTCCAGCACGGGGCCGGCCGCGACCGGCGCGGGAACCGCGGCGCCGCGCTGCAGGAGCTCCAGTTCGCGCAGCCGTTTCTCCAGCCGCTCGCGCCGGCGGCGCAGCGACTGGTAGATCGCCTCGGGGGACGAGGCCAGGCGTCGCTGCAGGATGGTGAGGGCGAAGCCGATCGTGCCCGCGCGCTTGTCGTTCTGGAGCGCCTCGGCGCGGTTGAACTCCTCGCGGACGTACTCGGTCACTTCCTTGTAAAGGCGTGCCTCCGCGTCCGAGAGCCGATAGGGGACGGTGTAGGCGATGCGCTCGGGGAAGAGCGGCCTGCCGTTGAACTTGAGCAGGTTCTCCTTCACCATGCGGCGCATCAGGTCGGAGACCTCGACCTGGTGCACGCCGTCGCGGAACCTGCCCTCGAACCGGTCGCCGTCGAGCAGCGCCAGGAAGAGCTGAAAGTCCTCCTCCTTGCCGTTGTGCGGCGTGGCGGTCATCAGCAGGAAATGGCGCGTGAGGCCCGAGAGAAGCTGGCCGAGCCGGTAGCGCTTGGTGTATTTGACCTCGCCGCCGAAGAAGGTGGCGGAGAGCTTGTGCGCCTCGTCGCAGACGATCAGGTCGTAGCGACAGTCCGGCGCGCTGAGCTTCTGCTGCACGTCCTCGTTGCGCGACAGCTTGTCCAGGCGCGCGATGGCGAGATCGTTCTCGAGGAACCAGTTGCCGGTACGAGCGGCTTCGAGCTTGTCGTTGGTCAGGATCTCGAAGGGCAGATGAAACCGGCGGTGCAGTTCGTCCTGCCACTGCTCGGCCAGGCTGCCGGGGCAGACGATGAGACAGCGCTTCAAGTCGCCGCGGGCGATCAGCTCCTTGATGAGGAGCCCGGCCATGATCGTTTTGCCGGCACCGGGATCGTCGGCGAGCAGGAAGCGCAGCGGCTGGCGCGGCAGCATCGCTTCGTAGACGGCCGTGATCTGATGCGGAAGCGGCTCAACCAGCGAGGTATGGACCGCGAGCACGGGATCGAAGATGTGCGCGAGACGGATGCGGTGCGCCTCGGCGACGAGGCGGAAGAGCGCGCCATCACCATCGAAGCTCCAGGGACGGCCGGCCTGGACGACCTCGAGGCGTGGCTCGTCGTGCCGGTAGAGAATCTCGTCGGCTACGCGGCCATCCGGTCCGCGATGCACGAGGGTCATCGCGTCCGACCCGTGCCAGGTTACGCTGACGACCGTGACCAGCGCATCCGGCAGGATGCCGCGGATGGTGGCGTCGGGTTGGAGGTCTTCGAGTCTCATGCGGCGGCCCGCCATGCAGCACTGCCGTTGCCCTTGGCGTGGGCGCGGATGAACTCCACCGACTGTACGAACATGCCAGCGGAGCCGCAGCAGGGGTCGTAGACGCGGCCACTGTAGGGTTCGATCATCTCGACCAGGAGTTTGACCACGCAGCGCGGCGTGTAGAACTCGCCGCCCTTCTTGCCCTCGGCGCTGGCGAACTGCGAGAGGAAGTACTCGTAGACGCGGCCGAGCACGTCCTTGGCGCGTGCTTCCTCGTCGCCGACCCGGATGTTGCTGATGAGGTCGATGAGCTGACCGAGGCGCGTCTTGTCGAGCGCCGGGCGGGCGTAGTCCTTAGGCAGGACGGCCTGGAGCGACGGGTTGTCGCGCTCGATGCCGGTCATGGCGTCGTCCACGAGCTGGCCGATAGTGGGCTGCTTGGCTTGGGCTTTCAGATACATCCATCGCGCCTCGGGCGGGACCCAAAAGACGTTGTGCGCGCGGTATTCGTCCGGGTCTTCGGGGTCGGCGCCCTGCGCGCGTTCGGCTTGGAGCTTCGCGTGTTGCTCCTCGAAGGCGTCGGAGATGTACTTGAGGAAGATGAGACCGAGGACGACGTGCTTGTACTCGGCGGCGTCCATGCTGCCGCGCAGGGCATCGGCCATTTGCCAGAGTTGGGCTTCGTAGCCGATTGTCGCGCTGTTAGAGGGCTTTTTCATATTTGACTGCGAGGCATTAGTATACCTTTTTGGAGAAACGCCCTAAAGTTAGGACGGCGGGGCGCCGATAGAAGTACGGGGGCGAGGGCAGGCGGCGGTTGGGCATCTTGGAGGATGGGTTTGCGGCTATGGAACGGGCCGGCCGTGGCGCTTCCTTTGTCCACTACTTGTTTTATGGAGGCCTGCTTATGGCCTTATTCAAACTTGGCGCATTTGCCGAGTACCTGACGGGCAAAGCCGGGAACACCGTGTTCGCCCGCACTAAGAGCGGCACGGTGGCGCGGGATTTTGTAATCCCCACCAACCCGAACACCGACGCGCAGCAGTTTGTCCGCAACAACCTGACGGACTCTTCGACCACATGGCGCACGATGTCGGCCATTCGCGTGAAGGCATGGAATCAGTATGCCAAGAACATCAAGAGGCGGTCTCGCGGCGGCCAGCTGCGGTCGATGAACGGGATTAATGCGTTTACCGCGCTGACGACCAAGTTTCTGCAGGTCAACCCGAACGGCGTTATTCCGATGGATCCGCCGGTTGCGCCGTTTAAGGGCGACCCGATTAGTTTGAGCGCGACGGCCGGAGTGGGCGAGATCGAGTTCACTTCGGACGGCAACAACAGCAATAACGTGAAGACGGAGATTCTGCTGCAGCCGTTGGCCAGCGCCAATCGGAAGCCTCAGAAGGGCGGCTATATTTCGCACGGCTTCTTCAAGATGCAGGCGGGCAATCCGGTTTCGGTGTCTGTACCGACAGGTCATTATGCCGCGGCCTATCGGTTTGTGAACACTCAGACCGGGCAGGATACGGGCATGAGGTTCCTGCCTGTGCTGACGGTGGCGATCTCGATCAGCACGCCTGTAAAGTCGAAGAAGGCGGCGTAATTTGGTTTTGGCGGTATACTATCGATGCCGCTGACGTTTGGCGGCGTCGATCGGACTCTTAATTAACGATGGCCGGGCATGTTTAATCGCCCGGCCACTTCTTGGACGATCTCTCCGTCGGTTGCTTTCCAGTCTCCGTTTATCATCACGCTTCTTGTGTCGCGCTTTGTCGCCAGGTTGAGGATGGCCCATTCGATGTCAGGGCCTTTGGCCGGCGGGAGGCGCAGGATGCTGAGGTCGGCGGCCTTACCGGGTTCGATGGAGCCTGCGACGTGGTCGAGACCGAGGGCTTTGGCGCCGTTCAATGTAATGGATTTGAGCCAGTCGCGTTCGGTAGGGGCATTGGGGCCGTGGAGGGATCGTTGCAGGTTCATGGCCAGTCGGGCTTCGGCGAAGAGGTCTTGATGGGGGCAGCTGACGGCGCCGTCCAGGCCGATAGAGACGGTCGATTGGCGTTGGATTGCGGTAGTCATGGGGGCGATGCCGTTGCTGAGCAGTGCGTTGGAGGATGGGCAATGCGCGATCTTGGCGCCCGATCGAGCGATTAGGTCGAGGTCTTGCTCGGTGGCATGGACGCAGTGTGCAAGGATTGTGCGGTCGGTCAGCGCGCCGATGGAATTGAGGTATTGGATGGGAGTCGCGCTGGGGGATGGCCAAGTTAGTCCCCTGGATTGGTAGAGTTGGGCGAAGGAGCCGCGGGCGTGTAGCGACCATTCCATCTCCGCTGGGGATTCGGAGGCGTGGATGCTGAGTTTCCAATTGCGCTGTTGGGCGCGGTGGAGGATGAGGCGGAAGAGGCTGTCGTGCACGGTGTAGAGGGCATGGGGGGAGGCGCCTATCTCGATCAGGTTGGTTGCGCCTTCTTGTTCGATGGTCTGCCGATGTTGGTCGATTTTGGCTTCGAGTTCGTTAAGGATGGCTTGGTCGTCCATTGTGCTGCCGAGGCCGAAGGCTTCTTGGTAGACGACTCCGCGCAGACCGGCTTTAGCCATACCTATAGCGGTGCGGCCTGTATCGGTGTTATCGCCTACGGTTGTTACTCCGCCCAGGAGCATGGTCGCGCATCCGAGTGCGACCGATCGGTTCCACTGTTCTTCGGTCAGTTCGTTTTTGGCCGCAACCAAGCCACGGATCCACTCGAAGAAGTCGCTGGAGGTGGTCTTGCCGACGAGGGCTGCAAGTTCGAGGTGCGCGTGGGCGTTCACCAGACCGGGGAGGATGGCGCAGTCGTGAAAGTCGAAGTCGGGGGCGCGGTTGGAGGCGGGTCGGATTTGTGCAATGGTTGCGCCTTCAATCACGACTTCGCCGTTTTGGATCGGTGGCGAGGAGACGGGCACGACCCATGAGGCGCGGAGGATCACAGAGGCGTGCTCCAAGCCTGCCACATTTGGTCGTAGGTGATATTTTTGAGATGCAGATCGGCATAGAGGCAGTTGTATCGGAAGCCCGGATCGGAGGGGTTTTCTATGAGGCCGAGGATGCGGTCGCCGTGCCATGCGCCGTTGGCGTCGAACAGGAGATTAACTTCGGCTGCGCGGTCGAACTGACCGACGCGGAGTTCGCGGAAGATCACCTCGGTGCGGAGGAGGTAGCTGCTGCCAAACCGCTCGTAAGAGGTCGGCATGGCGTTGAAGGGTTCGCTGGTAAAGTCTTGCAGCTTATAGCCGATATCGGCGGGGCAGCGCCAGATATCGCGGCTCTTTTGGTAGGGTTGGAGGACTTCGTGCAGCATGGGCATGTCCATGATGCGGATGCGCCATTGCGGAAAGTCGTTCCAGATTTGGGGCGTGAATTTATCGGTGGGATCGACGGCGTAGGGGTATTGCTCGTCGTGATCGTTGGCGTACATCTCCATCGATAGGCCGATTTGTCGCAGGTTGGAGGTGCAGACGGCCTGGCGTCCCTTGCGGCGGGCGGAGTTGAAAACAGGGAAGAGCAGCGCCGCCAGAATGCCGATGATGGCGATGACGGTCAGCAGTTCGACCAGGGTGAACCCTTTGCGCGCGCTCACAAAACTATTATACGGGTTTGTCGGGCGAAGAGTTCATTCGACGATGATGCCGCCGAACTTGCGCGATCGGGATCGGTAGTCTTCGAGCGCGGCTTGGAGATCGGTCGCGTCGAAGTCGGGCCAAAGGGTCTCGGTTATGTGCACTTCGGTGTAGGCGGTCTGCCAGATGAGGAAGTTGCTGAAGCGCATTTCGCCCGCGGTGCGGATGAGGAGATCGGGATCGGGCAGAGACGGTTGATAGAGGGCTTGGGCGAAGCGCTCTTCGGTCAGGTCGTTTGGGTCTATGTTTTGTTGGGCTAGTTTTTTGATGGCATCGATGATTTCGGCTCGTCCGCCGTAGTTGATGGCGAGGTTGACGGTGATTTTGGCGTTGTCTGCGGTTTCTTGCTGCGCGCGGGTGAGGGTTGATTGCAGGGATTCGGGCAGGTCGCCCATCCGTCCGCTGACGAGGATCCTGACGCCGTTGCGCTTCATCACGGGGAGTTCTTCGATGGCGGTTTCTTCGATCAGGCGCATGAGGCCGTCTACTTCTTCTTTAGATCGTCTCCAGTTTTCGGTGCTGAAGGTGTAGAGCGAAAGGTATTGGACGTTGTAATCGGGCGCCATTTGGATGACGCGGCGGGCGGCTTTGTGGCCGTTGGCGTGTCCGACCAGGCGCGGCAAGCCTTGGCGCTCGGCCCAGCGGCCATTGCCATCCATGATGATCGCAACGTGCACGGAGGCGGTCAGACCTCCATCAGTTCGGCTTCTTTCGCGGTCTGGGCTTTTTCGGCCAGTTCCTCGTACTGTTTGGTGATCTTCTGGACCTTTTCTTCGTAGGTGTGGCGGGCGTCTTCGCCGATTTTGTGCTGCTTTTCGAGGGCTCGCAGGTGTTCGACGGCGTCGCGTCGGATGTTGCGGATGGCTACGCGGCCTTCTTCCACGCGCTTGTGCACCTGTTTGATGAGGTCTTTGCGGCGTTCCTCGGTCAGTTGCGGCAAGTTCAGGCGGATGACTGTACCGTCGTTGCTGGGGTTGATGCCTAGGTCGGACTTGAGGATGGCTTTCTCGATGGGTTGGAGCATGTTGCGGTCCCAGGGTTGGATGGCCAGCACGCGGGGTTCGGGCACGGATATATTGGCCATTTGGTGCAGAGGCGTGTCGGTTCCGTAGTAGTCGACGTGAATGCGTTCTAGGAGGGCGGGGTTGGCTCTTCCTGTGCGGTAGCCGCCTAATTCGTGCTTAAGGTGTTCGACGGCGTGTTTCATACGGTCTTCGGCGTCGTGAACGATCTTTTCGACCTGCGCCGTCATGTCCTCGTGAGGTTTGTGCGTCATGATTATGCCTCCTCTAGTTCGTTAGACTTTAGCTTATCGCGCCGACGACGGTGCCGATCGGCTCGCCCATGACCACTCGGAGGGCGTTGCCACGTTCGCGGGCGTTGAAGACGACGACCGGCAGATTGTGGTTCATGCTCATGGTGAATGCTGTCAGGTCCATTACGCCTAGTCGCTGGTCGAGCGCGTCTTGATAGCTAATGGCTGAGTATTTGACTGCGTTTGGGTTTGATTTTGGGTCGGAATCGTAGACGCCATCGACATTGGTGGCCTTCAGCAAGGCGTCGCAATGGAGTTCGACTGCTCTCAGCGCCGCGGCTGTATCGGTTGTAAAGTGCGGATTGCCGGTACCGGCACCGAGGATGACGACTCGGCCTTTTTCGAGGTGTCTCACGGCTCGGCGGCGGATGAACGGCTCGGCGACCATGTGCATGGCGATGGCGCTTTGCACGCGGGTTTCGATTTCGAGACGCTCAAGAGCGCCTTGAAGGGCGATGGCATTGATGACCGTTGCCAGCATTCCCATTTGGTCGGCGGTGGCGTGGTCGATTCCGGTCTTGCTGAAGGAGCTCCCGCGTACGATGTTTCCGCCGCCCACAACGACCGCGACTTGGCATCCCGCTCGGTGGACGTCGGCGACTTCTTGCGCCAGAAAGTTGATCGCATCCGTGTCCAAGCCGACACTGTTTGAGCCGGCAAAGGCCTCGCCGCTCAGTTTGAGCAGGATTCTGCGCCACCGGGGAGGCCTGCCGTTGTCGTTCACGTTGGATTTACTCTCCGACGCCAAATCGGACGAACTGCTTGATTTTTGCGTCTTCGCCGGCCTTCTTGACCAAGTCTTTGATTTTGATGGAAGGGTCTCGGAAGTAGGGCTGCTCTATCAGGACATTAGCCTGGTAGAAGGCCTTTTCCAATCGACCTTGCGCGATTTTGGCGGCTTGTTCGGCTGGCTTGCCTTCGTTGATCGCGCGCTGCGTCTCAATTTCGAGTTCGCTGTCGATGACGTTTTGGGGAACGTCTTCTCGATGGAGATATTGGGCAGGAAAGGCTGCGAGCTGGATGCCGACTTCGTGCGCGGTCTCCCTAAGGACGCTGCTATCGGCAGAGCCGGTCATGTGGACGAGCACGCCGACCTTTTTGTTGTGGTGGAGGTAGGCGTCGACCAGTCCTGAACCGTCGCCAACTTGGACGACGCGCTTCAGTTCGATCTTTTCTCCGATTTTGCCCATGATGCGCTCGAGCGCTTGGCCGATGGTCTCGCCTGCGGCGCTAGACGCTTGATCGAGCAGTTCTTCGACGCTCGACGCTCCAGGCGCTTTGCCGATCATGTCGTTGGCGAGGGCGATGAAGTCGTCGTTCCGCGCCACGAAGTCGGTCTCGCAACGGAGGTCGATCATTGTGCCCTTGGTTCCATCGCTCGATACGGCGGTTGCGATGATGCCTTGGTTGGCCTCGCGATCGGCTCGTTTAGAAGCGATAACCGCGCCTTTTTCTCTAAGAATGGTGCGCGCGGCATCGAGATTGCCGCTCGCCTCTTCTAGGGCTTTTTTTACGTCCATGAAGCCCGCGCCGGTTTCGTCTCGGAGCTCCTTTATCATTTGTGGGGTTACCATGCTATCACTCCTCATCGGCAAAGCCGAACTTTCGCGCCAGATCGAACTCGTCCTCAACGCCTTTGGCGCTCGGTTCTTCGTCGTCCTTTCCGATCGACTTTGCTTTGGATTTGCTTGCTTTGGGTTTGTCGGTCGGGATGTCCTCGCCAAAAAGACGGCCATATTCGGCCACCTGGTCCTCTGGCAAGGGCGCTTCTTCCTCGATTTCGGGCAGTTCGATCGGTATTTCGTCATCCTGCCATTCCATTTGTTTTTCTTCGACGATCGTGTCGGCGATTCGGCCAGAGATCAGTCGAATAGAGCGGATCGCGTCGTCGTTGCCAGGAATGGGGAAGTTGACGTCTGCCGGGTCGCAGTTGGTATCAACGATACCGACGGTTGGGATTTGGAGCCTTCTGGCTTCTAGCGCCGCTGTGTGCTCTTGCTTGAGATCGACGAGGAAGAGGGCTGCGGGCATGCCGGGCATGTCCTTGATGCCGCCGAGGTTCCTCTCCAGTTTTTCCAACTCCTTGTTGAGTTTGGACGCTTCCTTTCGGGGCAGGCTTTCGAACTCGCCTTCGTTCTTCATTCGCTCGAGTTCCTTCAGTCGGCGAATGCGCGATTGGATCGTCTTATAGTTGGTCAGCGTGCCGCCCAGCCACCGATGCGTAACGTAGTATTGATGGCTTTTCTTGGCGGCTTCTCTGATCGCTTCTTGGGCCTGTTTCTTGGTTCCGACGAAGAGGATGTGGCCGCCCTCGTTGATCGTCTCCTTGATGAAGTTGACCGCTGTGTTGAACATCTCCATCGTTTGGTGGAGATCGATGATGTAGATTCCGTTGCGCGCCCCGTAGATATGCTTCTTCATCTTAGGGTTCCAACGGCGAGTGTGGTGTCCGAAGTGAACTCCGGCCTCCAGCAGCTCTTTCATTGTGATCTGAGCCAATTGTTTAACCTCCAGGGTTTGTCCGCTCGCGCCGTCAGCCTCGATATCGACCCGGAATGATCCAGGCACCCCGACCGAGTCGGGCGCGATGCGAAATAGTGTTCGATTAGTGTACCCGATGGCTGTATCCCGGCAATTGGATCGGGTATACTACTATATCCTGCGTACACCCTTCTGCGAGGCGCTATGAGTTCGGAAATCGGTCGAGACGTCATCTTAATGTCCATCGAAGAGGAGATGAAGCGCTCCTACATGGATTACGCCATGAGCGTAATCGTTGCACGAGCGCTTCCCGACGTTCGCGATGGGCTAAAGCCGGTCCAACGTCGCATTCTCTTTGCGATGAAGGAGTTGGGTTTGACGCCGGACAACCCGCACACAAAGTGCGCCAAGGTTTGCGGTCAGACTCAGAGCGATTTTCACCCTCACGGCACCGAGGTCATCTATCCCACATTGGCTCGGATGGCGCAGGATTTTGCCATGCGCTACGTGTTGGTGGACGGGCAAGGCAACTTTGGAAGCGTCGATGGCGATCCGCCAGCGGCGATGCGCTATACCGAGTGTCGGATGGCGCCTATTTCGTCCGAGATGCTGGCCGACATCGATAAGGACACGGTCGATTGGGTGCCCAACTATTTGCAGGAGAGAGAAGAGCCGACAGTCTTTCCTACCAAGTTTCCCAACTTGCTGTGCAACGGCTGCCAAGGCATCGCCGTGGGCATGGCAACGAACATTCCGCCGCACAATTTGACCGAGGTGGTGGACGGCACTATCTATCGCCTTGAGAACCCCGATTGCGATCTGAACGATTTGATGAAGTTCATCCCCGGGCCAGATTTTCCGACCGCTGGTTTGATCTTGGGCACGCGCGGCATTCGACAGGCCTACGAATCGGGTCGCGGATCGATTGTGATGCAGGCCAAAACGCAGATCGAACCGATGGACGGCGGCAAGAGCGCGATCGTCGTAACCGAACTGCCATACCAGGTGAACAAGCAGCGGCTGGTGGAGCAGATCGCGGAGTTGGTGAAACAGAAGAAGGTGGACGGCATCACCGATCTGAACGACTATACCGATCGCACGGGGATGCGGGTCGTCATTGAGTGCCGCCGAGATGTGCAGCCGAACCGCATTCTTAACTTTTTGCTGAAGCACACCAGCCTGAGAACGACTTTTGGCGCAAACATGCTGGCACTGGTCAATGGCGTGCCTAGGGTCTTGTCTCTAATCGATCTAATCGACAATTTTGTCAGCCATCGAAAGATTGTTATTCGTCGCCGTACGCTGTTCGAACTCTTTAGAGCAAAGAGCCGCGCGCATGTGTTGGAAGGCTTGCAGATCGCGATGCGCTTTTTGGACGAGATCATTGCGCTCATTCGAGCGGCCGAGTCGGCCGAGGTCGCGCGACGGCAAATGATGACGCGGTTTGGGCTGACCATGATCCAGGCCGATGCGATATTGAACATGCAGCTGCGACAATTGGCTCGGTTGGAGCAGCAGAAGTTGGAGGACGACTACAAGAACTTGTTGCTCGAGATTGGTCGATTGGATTACATTCTGGCCGATGAGAAGCGTATCGAGCAGATATTGAAGGATGAGTTGAAGCAAGTCAGAGACAAGCACGGCGATGAGCGGCGCACGAAGATCATGCTGCGCGAAGCGGACGAGATTACCGATGAGGAGCTGATTCCCGAGGAAGAGGGGTTGATTACGATCACGCGCGACGGCTATATCAAGCGGGTGAGCTTTGACGCCTATCGTTCGCAGAAGCGGGGCGGCAAGGGTGTGATCGCGGCGACCACTAAGGAAGAGGACGAAGTGTCTCAGCTCTTCCAAGTCAGCACTCACCATTACATGCTGTTCTTTACGGATCGGGGGAAGGTGTACCGGCTGAAGGCTTACGAGATTCCGGAGGTCGGGCGTCAGGCGAAAGGTACGCCGATCATCAACTATATCAACATCGATTCCGATGAGAAGGTTACAGCTGCGCTGGCCATTCGGGATTTCAGCGGTGGCGGTTACTTCACCTTTGTAACGCGCCAGGGCGAGATCAAGCGCACGGCTAAGAAGGAGTTTGCAAACCTTCGCAGCAACGGTCTGATCTGTTTCGACATCGAAGAGGGCGACGACTTGCTTTGGGTGATTCCGACCTCGGGCGAGGATGAGCTTGCCCTGATCACTGAGCGCGGGATGTCGATCCGTTTTCACGAGAAGGGCGTCCCTTCGAGAGGTCGGCCTGCGGGCGGCGTGCGCGGCATAAGGCTTGGCAAGGACGATCGGGTGGTAGCGGCGGTTAAGGTGGCGGCCAAAGAGTCGCTGTTGATCGTTTGCGAGCATGGGTATGGCAAGAGGACTCCGCTTGAAGAGTATCGCATTCAAAGCCGGGGCGGCAAGGGCATTATCACCATGAACGTAAAGGGCAAGGCGGGCTTGGTGGTGGGCGCCGAAGTGGTCGATAACAAGTCTCGCATCTTGCTGATCACGGCGCAGTCGAAGGGCATTCGGATCACGATGAACGAGCTTCGGCAGATCGGTCGGAACACTCAAGGCGTGCGGCTGATCAACCTGGGTTCGGACGATCGTGTGAACGCTATAGCGAAACTGGTGCTGAACGACGAGCAGTTAGAGGCTGAGATGGCAACTGAGCGTAGCGAGGATTGACGGAGTTTAGGGCGCAATCTGAACCCTAAACCCTCCAAGCCATGAGCCTTGACATTCGGCCGTGCCCGTCATGCCTTCGCCCACGACGTTGAATACTTCGAACGAAGTCTTAAACTCGGTCATCTTGCCGTCTCCCAGGTCTAAACAGACAAAGTACTTAAGGTCGGGCGACGAGTCGTAGTACATGGTAACCGTCTCGCCCGTGGGCAAAATGGCGAACTTTGCCACGACTGCAACATTTTCGTAGGTTACGATTGGGCCGCGAGAGCCCGTCTTATCTAAGTAAATCCCATAACCGACCACTGTGGCCACCAGGGCTATTCCGAGTAGGAACAATAGACCGAAGAAGCCGCCTAGCGCCACCAAGCCCGGGATTCTATAAAGCAGCCCTAAAAGGCCGCCAAACAAGCCGAACACGATCCATCCGACGAAGCCGACAGCAAGGCAGACCATACCAAAATTGAACGCGGGGGACATCCAGCCAGATCGCTTGTCGGGATGCAATTGGTTGTTTACCCCTGCCTTCGGACGAGTTCGGTGATCGCAATAGGGGCAAAGGGGGAGGTGCAGCCCTTTGGCGTTGGATAGTCGCGATAGGCACCGAGTTTTTCGCCAATCGCGATGGCGCGATCTCGGTGCGCGGGGTGATGGATGCCGATCTCGATAAGACAGAAGTTCATCGTCCAGCGAGCAAGTTCGGGCGCATCCTTCATTTCGCGTTCGATGCGGTCGAGGAGCGCCCCGATGTCGATCCCTTCGGGAGTTTTAGCAACGCGCTCGGTCGTCAGGCTCCAGCCTGCGCGTCCGGCCGTTGGGTGATTGTCGGCCATCCATTTGAGGCGCAGGTTTTCCTTTTCCGAGTGATTCTTGACCACGTAGTTGGTCAGCCAGTCGGCCAGGTGGCCATAGTCCACAGAGCGCACCATTTTGTCCAACTCGCCCGCAGAGACGTCCTTAGGTTTTAGAATCAGAATCGCCAAGAAGCGAGCCTCGAGATTGCCGGTAGCCCAAAGTTGATCTGCGAGGGCGCGATCGGTCTTGATCTTCTTTGCCAGCGTGCGAAGGTCGCCCAATTTGACGCCAAACTGGTTGTCGCCCGCGCCGTTCTTGGCGTTTATCTTAAAGACCTGTTCGTTTCCGAGCGATTTCAGCTCGGCCATTACTTGATCAACAGTCATAGGCTGAGGTCTCCTGCTAATCGAACTTCCAATGGACCTCGGCGTCGTTGTGGAGCGTTTGGATGTAGTTCAGCTGCCCATCGTGGTAGGACAGATGGGTCGCAACGATGTTGATCATCTCCATGGGCGAGGTTTTGCCTTGGGGAAGTTCGATCGTTTCGTACAATTTATCTTCTGGCAGAGCTTGCCATGCGGAAAGCACCGCATCGCTCGCAGAGCGAAACTCCGAGATCAGCCGGTCGCGATGGCGAAACTCTTCGGGCGCTCTCATAAAGCCCTCGGTCGTCGGCCACGGGCCAGGGTCTTCGCCTCTTAGGCGCGTGGCGATGCGCTGGTTCACATAGAGGGTCTCGTAGGTGAAGTCGTAACCGGATCGGCATGTTTGGTTAGGACAGTGCGAAAGTTGTTCGTGAGACATGGCTTCCAGATCTTCCACGTACATCTTTGAAGATTCTTGAATGCGACGGGCAATGTATTCTTTGACGGATTCCATACCGCCCTCCTTGTTCTTAAGTTTGTTCTGGCGTGGTTTCGCCTAGCAGATGTCGCATCAAGTATATCTGTCCGACATGATAGGCCACATGATACGACAGATAACGCAGGTGTCCTCCAACCGTTTTGTCGGGCGCCCAAGCTTTGGGCATTGGAGCATCGACCGTTTGCTCCAATTCTCTCAAGCGCGCAACGACGCTTCGATGAACGTTTTGCCACTCGGATTGGATCGCGCTCAGCTCCATCGTCGCTAAATCGTTGTGTATAGGGCTGTTCAGCATCTCTGGCGGGTACCAAAAGGTCGGTTGTAACAGTCGGCTTTCTACCGGCCATTCGTCTTGGCTGCGCTCGTCCAGGAAGCCGAAAACCCCCAATGCCTCGCAATAGGCGATGTGGGCGACCTGCTCGCTGATAGAGAGAGTTTGGGGGTTGATCCGAACGTGCAGGTGCGAGGGTTCTACGCCGTCTAAGGCGCGATCGGCGTCCAGATAGTTGAACTCCAGCGAATCGACAATGGACTGGTATTCGATCATTCTAGGGCTCTCTCCATACGCCGTCTTGCTTGAGCAGCGCGATCAGTTCGTCTACGCCGGATTCGGCCGGAACGTCGTTTTTGATCAGTTCGCGCCGCCTATAGAGCGCGATCTTTCCCGGCCCGCGACCTACGTAGCCGTAGTCTGCATCGGCCATCTCGCCCGGCCCGTTGACGATGCAGCCCATTACGGCAATGTCCAGCCCGACTAAGTGCTTAGTGGCCTCGCGCACTTGGTTGAGCACAGTCGGCAGATCGAACTTCGTACGGCCACAACTGGGGCAGGCGATGTATTCTACGCGGGTTTTTCTGAGGCCCAAGGCTTGGAGAATGCCGTAGCAGGCTTCGATCTCGTTCACCGGGTCTTCGGCCAGAGATACTCGGATTGTGTCGCCGATGCCTTGTTCGAGCAATGTGCCGATGCCGATGGCGCTCTTGATTCGGGCGTACTCGCCATCGCCGGCCTCGGTAACGCCCAGGTGGATCGGGTAGTCGTAACCGCGCTTGTCCAGTTCGCTGGCCAGCAGGCGATTTGCAGAGAGCATCACGGCCACACGGCTCGCCTTCATCGAGATAATAATGTCGTGAAAGCCTCGCTCGCGGCAAATCTCAACGTACTCAAGCGCGCTGGCTGTCATGCCTTCCGGCGTATCGCCGTAAGTTACCAGAATGCGTTCGGAAAGGCTGCCATGGTTGACACCGATGCGCATAGCGATGCCGCGCTTTTTGCAGGCATCGACGACCGGGCCAAACGTAGAGCGAACGGCGGCCAACTCTTGATCGATCTCGGCTTGACTGTATTCGAGCCGCGAGGGATCGGGCTTGCGAAAGACAAAGAGCCCTGGGTTGACGCGCACCTTATCGACGTGTTTGGCCGCTTCGATGGCGATCTCCATGCCTTGGTGGTGCACGTCGGCGACCAAGGGAATGTCCTGTCGGCCCATTCGCTTTAATTCGGCTCTGATTTCGCCCGCCGATTCGGCTTCGCGCAGGTTGGCTGTGGCGAACCGGACGATTTCTGCGCCCGCGTCGGCCAGCTGGACGATCTGGTTCGCGGCGGCCTTGGCGTCCAGGGTCGAGGCCGTGATCATCGACTGCACCCGGATGGGATTTCTTCCGCCGACGCCGATAGGGCCGACTTGGACTTCTCGCGTCCTGCGTCGCGCATCGAATCCCGCTATGTTGACCAGGCCGGTTTGCATGGAACGATTATGACAGAAGGCCGCCGCGCGCGTTGGGTATGCTTTGGGGCGTTTGCGGCGGCTACAACAAAAAATGCGGAGGCTGGATGAATGAGCGAACTTTTGGCGGCGAGCTTGGTGCGAGACGTGCCCGACTTTCCGAAGCCGGGGATTATATTCAAGGACATCACCCCGATCTTGCAGCACCATGCGGCGCTACAGCAAGCCATCGATAAGATGTCCGAGTCGGTCTCTCGCATGAAGCCGGACGTCATCGTGGGCATTGAATCGAGAGGATTCGTTTTCGGCGTGCCTATCGCGCTCAATCTTGGTTTGGGTTTTGTGCCGGTGCGCAAGTTGGGCAAGCTTCCTCACGACCGCATCACCGAGGAGTACGCTTTGGAGTACGGCATCAACACCGTAGAGATGCACCGCGATGCTATTCATCCGGGCCAGGGCGCTGTCATTGTGGACGATCTATTGGCTACGGGCGGCACCGCGGCGGCGGCTATGCGGCTGATCGAGCGGTTGGGCGGCGAGACGCGCGGCATGTCGTGTTTGATCGAGCTGACCTTCTTGCACGGCCGCAAAGCGCTGAGGGGTATCGATCTCGTACCGCTGATACAATATTAGGAGAGAGGTAAGATTCAAGGAGCAATGTCGGGAGAGCCATTGACGAACGGGCGTTCGAACCTGGCCGAGAAGGCGCGGGCAGAGGGCGATAAGTATTTGAGAGCGGGGCGGATCGAGGAGGCCTTTCGAAGCTATCGCCAGGCCATCAGTGCCGATCAGAACGCGCCGGAGCGACACATTCACCTGGGCGATGCGTACGCCTATGCCGACATGTCGGCGCAAGCCGTCGCGCAGTATCGAAAGGCGAAGAAGATGAACCCGCGCGATCCGGAGCCGTACTTTGCCTTGGGTGAGATTTACAGGCGATATGGTCAGTTCGAGGCGTCTATCGCGCACTTTGAGAAGGCCGTGGAACTGAGGCCGGACGCCGCTTTTTACTGCTTCAAGTTTGCGGAGACGCTGATGGTGGCCGACCGGCCCGGTCGTGCGGTCGAGATGGGCCGAGAAGCGGTCAATCGCGATCCGAGCAACGGATTCTATCGTTTTTGGCTGGCCGATCTGTTGGAGACATGCGGCGAAGCGGAAGAGGCCGTGCAGGAGATGGAGATTGCCGCGCTACTGACGCCCGAAGACGACTACTATCAGTTTCGTCACAGCGTGCTTTGTATGCGGGTAGGCGATTTGGCGGCCGCGATTGCTGCGATCGGGCGCGCGCTTCAGATCAACCCGAACAGTCAGCTTTATGCCGCGTTCTTGGGCGACGCGCTGAGCGCGTTGGGGCGGACGACGCAGGCGCAAGAGGCGTATAAACTGGCGGGCGATTTAGACCCTTACGACGCCGAGATGCTGCGCCGGGCAAGGCGGCAGATCGGGTAGCGAGAGTAGCAAGGTTAGATCGCCGTCCTTCCGGTCGGCTTTCCGAACAGGTCTTCGTATTGGCTCCGTTTGTACTCAAAATTGTGCTACACATTGAAAAAATCCCGTTCGGACGGAACGCCGTGCCGAAACAGATAAAGAGCAAGTCGGGGAGCGAAGTCATCGTCGCTGCCTCCCCGTCAAGTTGTCTTGTCGAGCGCTCTTAAGAGCGGCGTGACGCCGCCGGCAGTTTGGTCGCCGACTTTGCACAGGATTTCGACTTCGGTCGAGAAGACGGCCAGATCGACTTGACTGCCGCGCTCGATAAAGGAGACTTTTTGTGCCGGGTGGAGAACTTGGCCTTCCTGGATGTAAGTGGTGATCTTGTTGACGTATTTGTCGGCGATCTCGACCATGGCCAGTTTGACTTTTTCGCCTTGCAGGAAAATGGTCTGGCGCTCGTTCTCTAACTGGTATCTCTTGCCTAGCAGGTCCATAGCGCGTCGAAAGTAGGTCAGATTCACGTATTCCCATAGATCGACCATAGGCAGGTTAACGCGAGCGTCTACTTTGTGAATCTTCTCTACAGCGCCGGCGATGGGCGCATAGTTGTAGTGAACGTCCAGGGGGCTCATGTAGATGCCGATCAGCCAGCCTTGGCCCTCTTGGGCGCCTTTGTCCCAGTCGGTGTGAGTTATTTCGCTGATCTCGATGGGGCGGCCTAGTTTTTCGCACTCCACCTTGCCCTGCTCGATTCGTCTGATGTAGACGACCTTGCCATCGCACGGCGCCAGGATTAGGTCAGGGTCTTCGGGCGGCTGGCGAACAGGGTCTCGATAGAACCAGATTTTTCTTAAGAACCATAGAACAGCGCCCCAGGCAAGGGCGATGCCGACAACCGTATAGAGGACTATCTCCATTCGCGCCAGGCCTTATAAACGGTGAAGGGAAGTCTGACAAGATAGTAGCCGACCAGGCCCGCCGCGCCTTTGACCGCGCTTCCATGTGATTTTAGCGGCGCGCCAGGCTCGAAGACTCCCGTACGATAGGCGCGATCAAGGGCGGAGTAGGTCTTCTCCAATCCTTGTTGAGCATGGAACTCGGTCAGTTCGTCCGCAATCGTGCGCTCAAAGAGCCAGTCCGGCGCAGGCGTGATTCTACGCAGTTCGTCTAAGACCGATCGAAGCCTGGGAGTCAGTCCAATGGTGCAGGCGTCCTCTCTCAATGCGGCGTATTGCTCCAGGTCGAGCGGCATCGTTTCGGGCCAAAGCGCGATAGCCTGTACAATGCGCAAAACTTCTCGCAATCGGGCCAAGTCCCAGACTGGGTCGAGCGCTCGCAGTTCGACAGTGCCCAGACGGCGAGAGACGATCAAGTCTTGAAAACGGTAGAGCGGATCGTCGCGCAGCGCCCCGATCGCGAACGAGCAGGCGGCTCTGGCGGACGGGCCGACCGGGCGACCATTGAGAAACGGGCTGGAAGCGCAGGCCAGGATGAGCAGGGGCATGAAGCGCGCGATGTTCTGATAGATGCGTTGTCGCTCGCGCACTGGGGCGCCGATGTGGATGTGCAGTCCGCTGGTATTGGTGCTGCCCGCGATGTCGAAGAGCATCCCGACGGGCACAATGTAAGCGTCATCGACGGCCCAGGCCAAGTCGCGGCGCCGAGCCGACAAGTCGGATAAGACTTCATCGATGGAGGCATGAGCGTCCGTTGAGATTTCGACGCCGCTCATCAGGCACTCTTTCGCGTCCTTCCCTCGAGAGAAGTTAGAGGCGGATCGAAAGTAGTATCGCTTCGGGTCCTTTGCCAGGAGCTTTGACAGATAGTAGAGGGAGTTAAGGGTGGGTCGAGTCGGCTGCGTGATGAAGACTTCTTCTTCGATGCCAAGCGTAATTGCGGTCGATGCTAAAGGCAGGGCTGTAGCCATCGCCATTGAGCCGGTCATGCAGTCGTTCCTCGCGCAAAGCGACCGGCTTCGGTCAAGAATCGCTCCAAACCTTCTAATTCTCGATTGCCCAGGTCGTACTTCATGGCGTTGGTCAGATAGTCGAGACATTGGTCGAATGGGAGGCTCAGGCGAACGGCTTCTCGCTGGGCGATTTCGGGCAGGCGCGACAAGCCGAGCGCTTTCGATGATTGGCACACCTCTGCTATCTCATCAAAGGGAGCGTCCGGCGCCGCCAGCCAACCGGCCCAGACGAAAGGCAGTCCGGTCCAATCTCGCCAAACTTCCCCCATGTCTATCGCGGTCAATCCGCCTCCACTGGCCGACATGCCCGCATCGCCGATCATCAGGGCCGCGTCGGCCAATTCTAACATGGTCTCTAAATCGGCGGGGACGGAGACGAACTCTGGCGCGATACCGATGCGTTGCTCAAAGTAGATCCGTGTCAGCAAAGACGAGGTCAGGGAGCCGGAATCCAAGGCGACTTTCCGCACATTGCTCAGAGGCATTTTCGAGAAAAGGCGCACGCTTTTGGTAGGGCCGTCGGATGCGATTGCGACCTCGGTTACCAGCCGCAGGTTGGGCCGCCTTATCAGTTCGACCGAAGATACCAGCGCCGCATCGATCTCGCCTGCCTCCAACTGCGCGGCAAGTTCAGACGGAAGAGCGAAACTAAGTTCGACGCGCTCCATCCCCTCGATAAGGGGCTTGGCGTTGAGAAACGGCACCGAGCCGAGGCGCAGCTTCATGCAACCGCCTTGTCGATCGCCGCAAAGCCAAAGAAAACGATGCCCATGATGCCGTTGAGAGTGAAGAAGGCCATGTCTAACCGGCTGAGATCGTTCGCCTTGACTAAACTCTGTTCATAGGCCAGCAGCGCCGCACAAAAGAGCGCGCCGACGAAGTACCAGGCGCCCGCTCCTAGGGCTATCCCTGCTCCGATCAGTAATCCAATGCAGGCCAAATGAGAGACTCTGGATGCGAGCAGCGCGTTGGACGTTCCGAACCGCTGAGGGAAACTGTGCAACCTTTCCTCGCGATCGAAGGCCTCGTCTTGAAGGCTGTAGAGGATGTCGAAGCCTGCGACCCAGAACGCGACCGCTCCGGTCAGCCACAGAACTGCCCAGTCGATGTCTCCCGTTACGGCGACCCACGCTGCCGCAGGAGCGATGCCCAAAGACAATCCCAGCCAGAAGTGCGAGAGCCATGTAAATCGCTTGGCATAGGAGTAGGAGAGGACGACGATCAGCGCGATGGGGGACAGCGCGAGCGCGAGGGGATTCAACTGCCAAGCGGCCAAGACCAACAAACCAGCCCCGGCGATGCAAAGCAGCGACATTTGGGGCGCCGTCAATTGGCCGGTCGGCAAAGCCCTCTTCGCGGTTCGTGGATTTTTGGCATCGACATCGCGATCGATCAATCGATTGAACGCCATGGCCGACGTGCGCGCTCCGACCATAGCGACGACGATCCAGCCGATTGTGCGAGCCGAGGGGAAGCCGTCCGCGGCATAGATCATGCCGAGCAGAGCAAAAGGAAGCGCAAAGATAGAGTGCTCAAACTTGACCGCTTCAAGAACGACTCGAATCTGTTGCAGGATGCTTCTTTGGGAACTCGCGCTGTCGATCATTGCCCTTTGCTGTTGAGTCTACCCAATGGCGGTGTATACGGGTTTTGCGAAATTTATCGCGGCAATCGCGCAACTTGGGCTACAATATGACCGATGTCGATCCAAAAGGCTGTCATCCCGCTTGCAGGCTTGGGAACAAGGCTTTATCCGGTCTCGACCGTCATTCCAAAGGGCCTTTTGCCGTTTGTTTTGGCGGACGGTTCCGTTGCGACCGGCATCCAACTGATTATCGAGGACGCTTTGCGAGCGGGCATTGAGAAGATTTGTCTGGTCGTGCATCCTGAATCGCTGGAGCAGTATCAGCGATTCTTCGATGGTTATATAGATCGTTACGCGGCGGCGCTTGCTCTGAAGCCTGAGCTTTCGAGACAGAGGGAGAGGCTTGTGGAGATGAAGGCTCGAATCGAGTATGCCTTCCAAGATCGGCCGTTGGGTTTTGGACACGCTGTATGGTGCGCTTCGGACTTTGCAGACGGCGATCCGGCGCTCGTTCTGTTGGGCGATCATCTAGTGATTAGCGATGGGGAAAGCTGCTCGGCGCAGCTCATGAGAGCGTACGATACGGTAGGCGCCACAACGATCGGGGTTCATCGCATTGATGCGAGCCGCGTAAACCTCTATGGCATACTGCGCGGCCAGGCCACCACAGACCCGGAGCTCTATGAGGCGCTGGACATTGTGGAGAAGCCGACCGAGCGCTTAGCCGCCGACCAGTTGCAGACTCAAACCCTTCCATCGGGCCAGTTTCTGGCGCACTTTGGTCTCTTCGCCTTTACAGGCGGCATTTGGGACGCGCTGGACGAGTTGGTGGGATCGCATAGCGACGACGAGGAGATTCAGCTGACGACGGCCGAGCGGATGCTCGTCGATCGAGAGCCGTGCTATGCGTATGAGATCGATGGTTCATCGCTCGATTTTGGAATCGCGTCGGGCTATGCCGAGGCTTTCCAGTCCGTGTCTCGATCGGTATTTCCTTCGCAACTGACCGTCTCGTCGTGAATCCATTCGCGCATTACAAACCCCGCAAGCACCAAGCAGAATGTGGCAAAAATTAGCGCTACCGCGTTCCACATGTCCATCCCTCCCCCGCCCCCACGGCGGCATTTTGTTCCCCACATCAATCTTCCGCGCCA
The DNA here is from genome assembly GCA_013359125.1 of Armatimonadota bacterium. Classification (NCBI taxonomy): domain Bacteria; kingdom Bacillati; phylum Armatimonadota; species Armatimonadota bacterium. The sequence continues at coordinate 22,779 of JABWCR010000004.1, forward strand.
GAGCGATTTGCTCCCCGTCATAAAGCGCCGGTTTTGCCAAGACAGGTAGACTTTCGAGCGATATGGACGAGGGCTGGATCGAGACGGAGTTCGATGTGCGTTACGCTGAGACCGATGCGATGGGCGTCGTCTATTACGCTAACTACTTTGTATGGTTCGAGGTGGCTCGAGGCGCCTATTGCAAGCATCACGGCATCGACTATCAGGCGATCGAGAAGACCGGCTCTCTGATGGCCGTCGTGGACGCTTCGTGCCGATTTCGCGCTCCCGCTCGATATGGGGACACGATCCGCGTCCGGGCCAGGATAACGGAGCAGAAGCGAGCGACCGTCTCCGTTCAGTACGAAATCTATAACGCTGTTACGGGGCAGATGCTGGCAACGGGCCATACTCGGCATATGTGGGTTAATGGCTCTGGAAGGCCCTCTCGGACGCCCGAAAGTCTGAAGGGTCTCTTGGGCGCTTGACCGAAACTTCTGGATTGAGAGACAATCGCATCGCCGATCGGCAGAAGATTCGGCCGGACCAAGAGATAGATGCAGGAATCCGGTATCCTAACGGCCAATAATCTTCTTAGGAACGGAGGATTCGATTGGCATTCTCTAAGTTTTTTGGGATTCTGGTTGTCGCGGCCATTGGTTTTGCCGCTTTGGACGATGCGCCGTCTCTTAACTTTTCCGCCCACAAGGCTACCGTAGTCGTCTTCTTGGGCTCCGAGTGTCCGGCTGTGCCGCGCATCGCGCCTCGACTAAACGAACTTCACGAGCAGTTTGGAAAGCAGGACGTGCAGTTTATCGCGCTCTATCCGAACGGTAGCGATACGGCTGCGATGGTGAGAGACCATGCAAAGCGCATGGGGTTTGGCTTTGAATGCCGCATCGATCTCAAAGGTCAAGTTGCAAAGCAGCTTGGTGCGACCAAAACGCCTGAGATCGTGGTCGTCGACGCTAAGGGGAGAAAAGTTTATCAGGGCGCCATCGACAGCGACGCCAAGGTAGCCAACCCTCAGCATCGATACGCCGAGAGGGCGATCTCCGCGGCCATCAATGGCAAGAGCATGGACCCGTCGCGAACCGAAGTGGTCGGTTGTTTCATCAAGACCGAAGCGACTGTGAATGGGAAAGAGGTCGCGACGTTCGTTGACGACATCGCCCCGATCATGTTCGAGTATTGCACCCCTTGCCATCGTCCCGGCCAGATCGGTCCGTTTCCGCTTATTAACTACGACGATGCGAAAAAGTGGGCTCAGGAGATCGAGCACTATACGCACAATCGGACCATGCCTCCTTGGAAGCCTCAGCCCGGCCATGGCGATTTTCGGGGCGAACGGCGACTTTCGGACGCACAGTTGGCTTCGATCAAGCAATGGGTGGAAGCTGGGTGTCCTCAGGGCGATCCGTCGCACATGCCCAAGCAGCCCGACTATCCTCAAGGATGGGAGATGGGCGTTCCTGACGTTGTGGCGCAAATGCCGCAGGCTTACGATGTGGCCGGTACGGGCACAGACGAGTATCGCTACTTTGTAATCCCGGTCGAAGCTCCAGAAAACTCCGCGATGATCGGTATCGACATTGTGCCGGGCAGTCGCGAAGTGGTCCACCATGCCAACGTCTATGTCGATGTTACGGGCGCGGCGCGAAAGTTGGACGAGGCGGACCCGGGCGTCGGTTATTCCAATTTCGGCAGTCCTGGCTTCTTGCCGACTATGATGTTGGGTGGCTGGGTGCCGGGCATGAGGCCGATGCGACTGCATCAAGGCTATGGCGTCGTGCTGCCACGCAAGTTCGATCTTGTGCTACAGGTGCATTACTTCAAGCGCGGACAGACGTATCGCGATCAGACCAAGGTCGGGCTCTATTTGGGCAAAGCGTCTGAAGTCAAGCCCGTACAGCTGGCCGTGCTGAGCGACACTCGATTCACGATTCCGGCGAACGATCCGGCGTTCAAGATTCAGCGCAGTTGGACGGTGGCCAAGAAGGTCGAGTTGGTCGCTATCATGGCTCATGCGCACCTGGTTTGCAAAGACGTCAAGGTCTCGGCCAAGATGCCGAACGGCGAAGAGCGCAACCTGCTGTGGATCGACGATTACGACTTTAACTGGCAAGAGACCTACTTTTACAAGCAGCCCATGACGCTCGAGCCGGGCACCGTGGTAACCGCCAGGGGTCTCTACGACAACTCGGAGAAGAACAAGCGCAACCCCAATTCGCCTCCAAAGCCGGTAAAGTATGGGGACAAAACGACGGACGAAATGTTCTATGTCTTCTTGGCAGTAGCGGATGAGACGGCCAAAGGCTCGGGCTTCATCATAACAGGGCTATGATCGCTGAACTGCTGGCGATTGTTCTTGCTAATGGCTTGCACGAGCCTTGTTTGCGGTCAAGCGCTTCAGTTCGGCCAATCGCTGTAGTCGAGAACTTCGGCGATACCGATGTGCTGGATTACGACCTTGAGATCGAGATCGTCCCGTCGCAAGGTCGATTGATCGGTCGGAACAAGATCTTTGCCGTGTCGCAAACACAAGGCCTGGCCGAATTCACCTTTCGGCTCGACGTCAATCTTCCAATTACGGGTCTTCTGTTGGATGATCGACCGATAGGCTTTACGCGATTGAACAATTCGACCGTGCGCGCCCACTTCGACCAGACCTATAATTCCGGGCAGAGTTTTGTGCTGGAAGTCGCTTATGACGGGCAGCCCGTCTCAGAGGGATTTGGCTCGATCGTTTATGGGACTTATACGAGCGGCGCGCCCTATGTCTATACGCTGAGCGAGCCTTGGTATGCCTATACCTGGTGGCCGAACAAGGACGACAACACGGACAAGGCAACATTTTCCTTTGCGGTAACGGCGCCTCAAGAGTTGACCGTTGCGGCGAACGGCCGCAGCATGGGTGTAGAGAACCTAAGCGGCAATCGCAGAAAATTCCTGTGGCGGACGGACTATCCGATGGTTCCCTATCTTTTGGCGTTCGGGGCGACGGTGTACAACACTTGGTCGCGCCCGTTCAATCATGCTGGCGGACAGATGCCGGTCGACTTCTACATCGTCCCACAAAGCGATTCTACGGGGAACCGACAAGCGTGGGAACTTTGCCTGCCGATGCTGACCACCTTTGGCCAACTCTACGGGGAGTATCCCTTTATCGAAGAGAAGTACGGCATCTATCAATTTTCCTTTGGCGGCGGGATGGAGCACCAAACGATGACCGGCCAGGGAGGATGGGGCGAATCGCTCACGGCGCACGAACTCGCGCATCAATGGTGGGGCGACATGATCACCTGCGCAACCTGGCACGACATCTGGCTCAACGAGGGCTTTGCCACTTATTCCGAGGCGCTTTGGCTGGAGAACAAGCCGGGGAGTTCCGGCCTTGCCGCGCTCAAGTCGGCAATGAACAGCCGCCGGCCGCAAAACGTTGGCGGGACTGTCTATCGTTACGACATCAGCACGGTCAATAGCATCTTCAGTTCCACCTATTCCTATCGCAAGGGCGGATGGGCGCTGCACATGCTTCGGGGCGTTTTGGGCGACGAGATGTTTTACCGATCGCTTGAGGCTTATCGAAAGCAGTTTCAGTATCAGTCCGTAACCACGGATCAGTTCAAGGACGTTGTGGAAGAGACAGTGGGACAGGATTTGGACTACTTTTTCAACCAGTGGATCTATGGCGGCGGCGCGCCGGCCTACGAGTGGGGCGCGGCCAACACACTGATCAACGGAAGGCGGTTTCTGCTGGTTAGAATCCGGCAAACGCAGACGAGTTACCCCTTGTTCAAGATGCCGATAGACTTCCGAGCGACCGTATCGGGCGCGCAACAGCGATGGCGGCTTTGGAACGACGCAGCGGTACAGCACTACGTCATCCCGGTTGCAGCCTCGGCTTCTAGCGCTCAGTTCGACCCGGATGCGTGGATCTTGGCGACCAACGTCAGCAATGTCTCCTATGTGAGCGGCCCGCCAACGATCGTCGCTATGAACCCTTCGCCGTTTACGGACGGCGCTACGAACGTCGATCGCATAGAGATCAGTTTTCACACGCCTGTGAATGCCTCGGCCAACCACTTTCAGGTAATGGATGCGGCGAATCGTTCGTACGAGTTTGCTTTCGAGCACGTTCAGTCGAGCGGCTTGGTTCGGTTGAACTTCAAAGGTCCCCTCTTGCCGGGCGATTATCGTGTGGTCGTCTCGGATCAGATCACGGCTGTCAACTCCGGCCAGCGACTGGACGGCGAAATCCTCTCGCCCGATAAGAACCAAGCGCTCCCATCGGGCAACGGCCTCGCCTCCGGCAGCGCCGCGCTCCCCTTTAGAATCGTTCGGTAACCCCCCTTGACAAACCAGTTGACCGCTGGTATAATAGTGACCAGTGGTCGCGAATGACCCGCGGTCTTGATATTTATATTCATAATTTTGATACTTGCCGCCTTGATTATTTGACTTTCCGTAAATCTGAGAGGTAGACTGAGAATCTGATGCTGGACTGTCCAGGCCGTAGAGAGCGCAGAAGGGAGGAGACCAAGACCAAAATCGTCAATTCGGCGATGGAACTTTTGGCCGAGAAGCCCTATGATCAGATCACGGTCGAAGACATTACCGAGCGCGCCGACGTGGCCAAAGGCACTTTCTTCCGCCATTTTCCATCCAAGGATCTTGTGCTGCTCGAATATGTGGACGCGCTTGTAGAGGAAGTCAACCTTCAGATCGAGCAAATTCTATGCGGCAACCAAGGCGAATCGGCCTGGGAGTTATTGGAGCGAATTGCCGTCCTTGTTGCCGAGCACGACGGCCGATCGAAGACTTTTGCTCGAACCTTGACCAGTATTTGTTGCACCAACGAAGAGGTTCGCCGGGCGCTGGTGTCTATGCACGACGATGCGGCTATGGGAACGGAGCAGCTCATTCTATACGGCGTACAGAAGGGCGAGTTTCGTTCGGACGTGCCGGCAAGACAGGTCGCCGAGCAGGTGATTCGCCTCTATGCGCAATGTCTGCACATATGGTGCATGAGAGAAGAGATCACCGATCTGACGGCTCTGGTTAGGGAGACGCTTGCATTTTTCAAACCTGCAATAGATAGAGGAGAAGCGAAGTGAGGATTCTGTCGACGATGGCGCTGGGGCTGTGCTTGGTCGCAATCTCGCTGCCGCAAGAGAAGCTAACGCTCGATCGGGCGATCGAGCTCGGTCTAAAGAATAATCGCCACTTGCTTGCCCAGGCAGAGCAAGTGAATCGGGCCAACTCCAAGATTGCCGAGGCTCGCGCAGGCGCGCTGCCGCAGGTCGACGCAACGGCCACGTACACGCGATTTGACAAGGTAGCCAAGGCGACGTTTGGTCCGCCCGACAATCCGGTAACGGTTCCGCTCGGCTCGATAGAGAACCGATCTGCCAATGTAAAGATCGAACAGATCGTCGATATCAACGGCCTGGTCAAGACGGGCCTTCGCACGGCGGACGAACTCTCTCTCGTTGCGAGGTACCGATATGAGCAGGCCAAGAGTCAGTTGATTTTGGACATTGTAACCGCCTTTAGCGACGTGCTAAGGGCTATGGCGCATGTTGAAGTTGCCGAAGAGGCCGTCAGCAATGCCAAAGAACGATTGCGCATCACAAACGCTCAGGTGGATGCCGGAATCGCCGCTCGGTTTGATGTGTTGCGGGCTGAGACTCAGGTCTCTCAGTTTGAACAACAGCGCTTGTCGGCTGTCAATGCAGTCGCGCTGGCAAAAGCCAATCTGAACACCGTGTTGGCCCGACCCGTCGCAGAACCGATCGAGCTCGATGCTAACATAGACCGACCGGCCTACCTTAAGGACCTGGCTCTCTATACCAAGCAGGCTCGAGAGAAGCGGCCAGAGGTGTTGGCGGCTGCCTCGGATGTGAAGCTTTCGAACTACAGCAAGACCATTGCGAGCGCCCAAAACAAGCCGACGCTAATTCTCAACGGTCAATGGAACTTCAACCTCAATACGGCGACGTTCAACCCGAACAAGATCAGCTTCACGGCGAACGCGATCCTCTCGGCGCCCCTGTTTGACGCCGGCATTGGGAGAGCCAAGGTTCGTCAGGCCGAAGCCGATGTGCGCGCTGCAGAACTGACTCTTCAACAAACTACCGACATCGTTGCGCTGGAAGTCCAGTCCGCATTGCTGAACTTAGAGGACGCCGAGAAGCGGATCGCCGTTGCGCGTTCGGGCTTGGAACAAGCGGCCGAGGGTTTGCGGCTTGCAAAACTTCGATACGAGGCAGGCGTCTCTTCGCCTCTCGAGATCAGCGATGCCGAAGTTGCCTATGCCCAAGCGCGAATCAATTTGGTTACCGCAGAATTCGACTATATCGTCAGCCACGCTCGCTTGATGAAGGCGACAGGAACCAACATAGAGGGAAAATAGCATGAAAATGGACTATCGTCAATCGGGGCTTTTCTCAGCCGCGCTCGTTGGGCTTATTGCGCTTTCGTCGTGCAGCAAGCCAAACGCTTCGCCTGCCAAAGAAACAGGCGCGGAAGCGACGGCGATCGCTGTCGGAGTCGAAAAAATATCTGCGGGCAATCTCGAACAGACCGTGGACGTTACCGGCAATCTGATCGCGACGCAGGATGTCATTGTTTCTCCAAAGATAGGAGGCAAGATCGAGCGGCTGCTGGTTCGGGAAGGGGACAAAGTCTCGCGCGGTCAGGTGATCGCGATTCAAGATACTTCTGATCTGTCTGCACAATTGGCGCAAGCGCAGGCGGCCGTTCGAGCGGCGGAAGCTCGGTTGGCACAGGCGAACACTCAGGCCCGAATCGAGCCCGCCATGGCCGAATCTCAAATTCAAACTTCGCGCGCCGCTGTTTTAGCCGCAAAGGCGCGGCTCGATGCTCTTAAAGCGGGCGCAAGGCCGCAGGAGAGGGAGCAGGCGCAGAGCGCCGTCAATTCGGCAAAGGCGCAGCTAGATTGGGCGCAGACCGATTACGATTCGACCAAGCAGCTGGTGGATGCGGGCGCATTGGGCCGGACCGCCTTGATTGCCAAGAAGTCTGCCCTTGACGGGGCGCAGGCCAACTATCAGAATGCGTTGAAAGCCCTAAGTCTTGTTCAGGAAGGCCCGCGGCAAGAAGACATCGATGCCGCAGCGCAGCAGCTTCGTCAGGCAGAGGAAGCCTACAACCAATCGGTTACGGGCAGGGCGTCCGTTCAACTTCGGAACGATGAAGCGGCCGCGGCTCGCGCGACGGTCGCTCAGGCCGAGGCCAACCTCCGATATGCAAGGCAGCAATTGGACAACGCCTACGTCAAGGCGCCCTTCGATGGAGTCGTCGCCGACAAGTTGTTAGAGGCCGGCGCGATGGCCGCGGCGGGCACGCCGGTCGTACGATTGGTTACGCCTGGAAGGCTCTTTTTGGAGGCAACGGTCTCGGAAACTTTGGTCCAGCAGGTTCGTGCAGGCCAGATGGTGCGCGTCGAGGTTGATGCGCTGCCCGGCAAGGAGTTTGATGCCAGGGTCGACAAGATCTATCCGGCTGCCGACCACGCAGGTCGAAGCTTTAAGGCGCGCATTGCCTTGAGCAACGCTACGGCTGAGCTGAGGCCCGGCATGTTTGCGCGGGGCCGCATTGTCGTCCGGGAGTTTCGCAACGTGCCGCTCACTCCCAGGTCGGCCATTGTCGAGACGGCTGGCGACGTGAGAACCTATATCGTTCGAAACGGCAAAGCCGTCGAGCGGAAGGTGCGGATCGTTTATGCCAGCAGCGACCGGGTCTATGCCGAAGGGATGCAAGTTGGAGAGAGCGTGATTACCCGAGGCGTCGATCTCATGTCGAATGGCGTTCCGGTGAACATCGTTGGCGGACAAGAGTAAGGGGGGAGGTTAGGCTATGTGGCTCACTCGAGTTGCAATCACTCGTCCGGTTACCATCACCATGTTTATGGTGGGGATCCTGGTGTTAGGCATCTATTCGCTCGGCAAGATGAAAGTCGAGATGAACCCAAAGACCGACTTTCCCATCGTAACGGTCGCCACTAGTTATCCGGGCGCGCCGCCCGATGAGATTGAAACCCTGGTTACCAAGCCGATAGAGGACGCTGCGGGCGCTGTGAGCGGGGTCAAGTCGATCAACTCCGTGTCGCAGTACGGACTCTCGATCGTTACCGTCGAGTTTTATTTGGGCACCGACACCAACATCGCGTTTAGCGACGTTCGAGCCAAGGTGGACGCCGCGCGCGGAGAATTGCCTCGCGAAGTCTTGCCTCCGGTGGTCAGCAAATTAGACAACAACATCCAGCCGGTGCTCTATATCTCGATGACTGGCCGGCGGTCGGCAGCCGATCTGCGAGACTTGGCCGATAATGTGATCAAGGACCGTTTGGGCAATGTCTCGGGCGTGGCCAGCGTCGAAGTGGCCGGAGGCGAGCAGCGCGAAATCCAGATCACCGTCAATCGCACGCGCCTTGAAGCTTACCAACTGACCATCGGAGACGTGCAAAAGGCTATCCAAGCCGCGAGCCTAAACGTTCCAGCCGGGCAGATTACGGAAGGCGCCCAGGAGTACGGGGTGCGAATGCTCGGCGAGTTTAAGAGCATCGACGAGATTCGAGATTTGAAGCTGCCATTGCAGAACAGGCGCGATCCTAACTCTCCCGGACCGGCTATCCGCCTGAAGGACGTTGCCGATGTGCGGGATACTACCGCGGAGCGTCGAGTTTATACTCGTTTGAACGGCAAGGATAACGTGGCGATCGTTGTGCAGCAAGCCAGCGATGCCAGCGCAGTCGACGTGGCCGACGGCGTCAAAGCGGTGATTGGGGAGATTGGGCAAGAGTATCCAGACCTCCAGTTCACCTACACGCAAGACATGTCGGAGAACATCAAAGAGAGCATCTTCGATCTTCGCGTGGCGTTGTTCATGGCGGTCATTCTGGTCGTGCTGATCGTCTATCTCTTCCTATACAATCTCCGCGGCACCTTTATCGTTTCGCTCGCCATTCCGACCTGTATTTTCGCCACCTTCATCTTGATCAACTTTCTCGGCTTCTCGATCAACTTTATGACGATGATGGCGCTTTCGCTGGCTGTTGGAATCTTGGTCGATGACGCGATCGTCGTCTTAGAGAACACCTATCGGCACTTAACATTGGGCGAAGACCCGGTGCAAGCGGCCTATAACGGTCGAAGCGAGATCGGCATCGCAGCGATTACGATCACGCTCATCGACGTGGTGGTGTTTTTGCCCATCGCATTCATGGGCGGCATTACCGGTCAGTTCTTCAAGTCGTTCGGAATCACGATCGCGGCGGCCACGCTCTTTTCGCTCTTTGTCTCCTTTACCATCACGCCGATGTTGGCCAGCCGGTGGTACCGAAAGGGAGAAGGCGTCGAGGAGCCAAAGGGGTTCTTCAAGTGGTTCGATCGCAACTACCGCCGGTTCGAGCGAGGCTATCGCAGAGTGTTGGCGTTCGCGCTCAATCATCGCTGGTTCGTGGTCTTGACGGGCAACGGCGCCTTGATCGGTTTGATGGTCGTTATTGGATGGGCCGCGGCCAACGGCAAGGACTTGTTGCCTTTCCGCTTTGCGCCCGGGCAGGATCAAGGTCAGATATCCGTGCACGTCAAACTGCCGCCGGATTCTTCCCTTGCTCAGACGGACGCGGTCGTCAAGAGAATCGAGGAAGCTGCGATGGAGTTGGACGACGCGCGCTACGTCAGCTCTCGGATCGGGAGTTCGTCCACCGGCGCTTGGGGAGCGGGCGACCGAGGCCCGCAGTTTGCCGACGTGAGCGTAACGCTCCATCACAAGAAGAGCCTGCTCGATTCGATTCTCTTTTGGCAGAAGCACGACGAAGCCCTTCGCACGCGCCTGGACACCGACATTGCGGCGGAACTGCGCGAAAAGATCGGTGTGATCCCAGGCGCGCGCATCAGCGTCTCGGCCGTCAGCGGATTTGGCGGCGGATGGGGCGCGCCCATCAACATGACCCTCTCTGGAAAGGACACCGCGGCGCTTGTGCAGACCGCGGACGCCGTGAAAGCCGTCATTGCGCGGATACCGGGCATCAAAGACCCCGACCTCAGTTGGCAGTCCGGCAAGCCGGAGATCCAAGCCGCTATCGACCGAGTGAGAGCGGCGTCGCTAGGCGTCAGCTCGGCGGAGGTCGCTGGAACGTTGCGCACAGCGCTAGAAGGCAACACCGATGTCAAGTACCGCGAATTCGGGCGCGAATATCCGATCCGTATTCAGTTCCGACCGGAAGATCGCGCCGAGATCGGCCAAGTGGGCGACGTGGTTGTCTCGTATGTCGGCGGAATGCCGATTCGATTGCGCGACGTGGCTAGCATGGACGTGGCGAGCGGGCCGACCAAGATTCAGCGCAACGACCGGCAGCGCCAGATCGGCGTGCTCGCCCAGCTTCAGCCTGGCTACTCGCCCGGAAACATGGCTGTGCAAGTACGCGAAGAGCTCAGCAAGGCCAACGTCGTTCCGCCCGGGATCGCCCTAGGCTGGGAAGGCGAGAACAAGGTCATGGCCGACGAGAGCGGCTATATGGGCGCGGCGCTCATGCTCGCCTTCATCTTGGTCTACCTGCTGATGGCCGCTCTGTTCGAAAACATGCTCACCCCCCTCGTCATCATGTTCAGCCAGCCTCAGGCGCTGGTCGGCGCCCTGCTCGCGCTGATCATCACCGGCGTTGGTATGAATATCGTCGCCATGATCGGCATCATCATGCTGGTCGGCTTGGTGGGCAAGAACGCTATTCTGCTGGTCGATTACACCGGCACGCTAAGGGCGCGAGGCCTGCCCAGGCGCGAAGCCCTGTTGGAAGCCGGTCCGACGCGATTGAGACCGATCATGATGACCACTATCGCAATGGTTTTGGGCATGATGCCGATCGCGCTGGCGCTAGGACGCGGCTCGGAGTTCCGCGCGCCGCTCGGGATCGCCGTCATTGGCGGCCTGATCGTCTCGACCCTGCTGACGCTCGTTGTCATCCCGGCGACCTATACCATCCTGGACGACTTTAGCCAGTGGACAACGAGGCTGAAGAATCGCGCGCTGGGACGCACGAACGGGGAAGTCTCCTACGAATCGCTCGACGCGATCGATGAGGGGATCAAGTCGCGCGAGTAGCGGAGAAGCCTAGGCGCCTTAGATTATCCAGGGCTCGCTTCGTACTCAGAATTGTGCTACAAATCGAGAGATTCCCGTTCAGCTATAGGAAAGACCATCGGGAGGGCGAGCGTCCCCGCGAGCCGTTGTGTCGGACTCGCAAGTCTGGTCCTTGGCTCGTGGGGACGCTCGCCCTCCCAATAGCAGGCAAGTCCGATCAAGCAACTTACAGCGCAGAGGGCCGGTTTAGACGGTCGAGGGGCTCGCGTCGAAGAGTCTTCGAGCCTCGAGCCGCGGTGCGTGCAGGAACTTGAGACCCATATAATTTTGGCCTTTGTCGTCGACGCCTTGGTGAGTGATCTCGCCCGTTGCGACGACGGGAATGTCTTCTGCGAAGAGGCAATACTTGACGACGAGGCAGGCGCCGGCTTCGTAGGCATTGGGCGAGACGATTTTCATCCCGCCGTGGCTAATGTCGTGGATTTCGCCGTCGAGCCAGCCGCCCTCTTGTTGGTCCAAGTCTCGAAATGTACAGGCCACTCGGCAGGGTTGGCGGTTGCCGCGTCTGCGCTGTTGCCGCGTCATGACGGTTGAGGCCTGGACCACCAACAGGTCGTCCGAAACGCGCTTGATCAGGGTATCGACGGTATGCCGCCCTGCCGCGGTTGAAACGGTCATCTGCACCTTCTCGCCGATCGGAAAGAGGCTGGCGGCTCTGGGCAGCGAACCGATTTGGATGTGAATGCCGGCGTCATCATAGGCAACGATTTTTCCTCTGACAGATACTCCCGTTCTGATTGCCTTCACCCTCGCACTGTGCGCTGCCGCCATGTTCCGCCTCCGCTTGTTAGTTTCTTTGTTCCACATCCGAGGCGGAGATGTCTAATAGGCGAAGGTATAATTTCCGTTCTCAAAATGGAACCCTACGAGCCAGGAATCATTGAGCCGGCGCGCCAGAAACTGTGGCAAGACGCCTATCGGGCAGAGATCGAGCCCGGGCGTCCAAAGCGATATGTGCTCGAGTTCTTTCCTTATCCTTCCGGTCACGGATTGAGCGTGGGGCATTGTCGGAACTATGCGACGACCGACGCTTTGGCACGATTTTTGAGAATGTGCGGTTACAACGTGTTGCATCCGATGGGCTGGGACGCCTTTGGCCAGCCTGCGGAGATGGAGGCGATCAAGAAGGGCTCGCATCCGAAGAAGACCGTGCCGACCTACGTGGCGGAGTACAAGCGTCAGCTGGACTTGATCGGGATGTCGTACGACTGGAGCCGCGAGATCAACAGTTCGGCGCCGGAGTATTATCGCTGGACGCAGTGGATATTTTTGCAGTTGTACCGTCGGGGTTTAGCGTACCGCGCCAACGCGCCGGTCAACTGGTGTCCTAACTGTCGGATCGTGCTGGCCAACGAAGAGGTTGAGGGCGGGCTGTGCTGGCGCTGCGATACCAAGGTTGAAAAGAAGCCGCTGACGCAGTGGTTTTTTAAGATTACCGCCTATGCCGAAAGGCTCTTAAGCGGCTTGGACGGCATCGATTGGCCCGAGGGGATCAAGACGCAGCAGCGGAACTGGATCGGCCGCAGCGAGGGTGTTGAGTTTCGGCTGGAAATTGAGGGATCCGATCGCGCGCTGACGGTGTTTACGACTCGAATCGACACGGCGTTCGGGGTTACATTTGCCGTCTTGTCGCCGGAACATCCTTTGGTGTCGGTCTTGACGACCGACGAACAACGGGACTCTGTAGAAGCCTATGTGGAGACTGCTTCGCGGTTAGAAGAAAACGTTCGTATGGCGGCCAATCGCGAGCGGACGGGCGTCTTCACCGGATCGTATGCGATCAACCCGTTTAATGGCGAGCGGATTCCGATCTATGTAGCGGATTACGTGCTAATGGGCTATGGTTCGGGCGCGATTATGGCGGTGCCCGGCCATGACGAGAGAGACTTTGAGTTTGCCAAGCGGCACAGTTTGGAGATTCGTCAGGTCATCGAGTGCACAGGGTGGACGGCCGAAGAGTGGAGGGACGAATACACGGCCGATGGTTTGATGGTCAATTCGGGCGAGTTCAGCGGCCTCTCAAATCGAGAGGGGATGGTTCGAATGGCCGAGCAATTGGAGTCGCGCGGGATTGGACAGCGGAGGGTGAACTACCGTCTGCGCGATTGGCTGATCAGCCGACAGCGCTATTGGGGCGCCCCGATCCCAATCGTCCATTGCGACCAGTGCGGCGTTGTGCCTGTGCCAGAAGATCAACTGCCGGTGCTTTTGCCCGACATTGAGGAGTATCAGCCGACGAACGACGGTCGGTCGCCGTTGGCGCTGATTCCGGAGTTTGTAAACGTCTCTTGCCCTGAGTGCGGGGGCATGGCTCAGCGCGAGACGGACACAATGGGCGGTTTTGCCTGCTCCAGTTGGTACTTTTTGCGCTTTGCCGATCCGCACAACGATCACGCAGCGTTCAGCCGCGATACGGTCGATTATTGGCTGCCGGTCGATTACTATGTAGGCGGTGCCGAGCATGCGGTGATGCATCTGCTCTACGCGCGATTTTGGACCAAGTTTTTGTACGACGAGGGTTTGATCGGGTTCGATGAGCCGTTTGTGCGGTTGCGCAATCAGGGCATGCTTCAGGCATTGACGCCTTACCGCCCGCCACATGGCGAAGAGACCGTGAAACTCGGCGAGCCTGGGATACTGGTTCGTCAAGACGAGTTGGGCAGCTACGATAAGGACGACCTGATTTGGGTATGGGAGAAGATGTCCAAATCGAAGGAAAACGTCGTTACGCCGGACGAGGTTGTCGAGAAGTACGGGGCCGATACGCTACGACTTTGGGAGATGTTCGTAGCGCCTTTCGACCAGAGCGTGCAATGGGACGAGAACGGCGTGCGCGGGGTCAATCGTTACTTGCATCGGCTATGGCGATTGGCGATGGAGTTTTTGCCCAACTTCGACCGGGATTGGCGCTCTCGCGTTGGCGAGGAAGGCAAGGCGTTGCGGCACAAGACGCATGCGACGATCAAGAAGGTTCGCTCGGATCTGGAGGGTTTTCGCTTCAATACGGCTGTAGCGGCGATTATGGAATGGACGAACGAGCTGAGCGACCACATCGGTTCGGCGGGTCCTGTTGCAGTCGCGAGCGAGGCCATGGAGTCGCTGATTTTGGTTTTGGCGCCCCTTGCGCCTCACATCACGGACGAACTTTGGAGCCGGTATGGATTTGAGGGGTCGGTGCATACTCAGCCGTATCCTGAAGCGGATGAATCTCTGGCCGAGGCAGACGAGATAACCCTGATCATCCAGGTCAACGGCAAACTGCGAGATCGGATCAGCGTGCCTGCGGGCATTGACGAAGAGGAGATGCGCCAGTTAGCGCTGAACAGTCCCAAGGTCGGCGATGCGGCGCAGAACGCCAAGAAGGTGATCGTAGTGCCTGGTCGACTGGTGAATATCGTCGTTTAACTTAAACTTAACGGCTCATCGGGTACCTTTGGACCAATTGGCTAAAGGAGGCTGAGAATGTTCGGTATTCGTTCAGCAGTGATATCCATTGGTGCGGCGGCGTTGTGCCTGACCGCCGGAGCACAGTTGAAGTTCAGCGAGATTTTTATCAATCCGCCTGGCAACGACAATGGTTTTGAATACATCGAGTTGGTGAGCGACGTTCCCAATTTTCAGATGACTGGGTATTGGGTGGTGATTATCGAAGGAGACGGCACGGTTGCCGGAGTCGTCGATCAGGCGCTGAATTTGAGCGCATTCTCGACAGGATCAAACGGTATGTTCTTGTGGAGGGATGCGGAGACGGTCTTGTGCCCATCTCCGGAATCGGGCACGTCGCTCCATGTCGCGGACTTTGTCCCGGACATTGAGAACGGTACGAACACCTACCTGATCGCGCGCAATTTTACAGGTTCGGTAGGGATGGATCTGGACACCAACAACGATGGCGTGCTGGACTTGTTGCCTTGGGACGAGGTTATCGATGCCGTGGCATGGAACGAGAACGAAGCTGGCGAGAGGATGTATGCCGCACAGTTGGGCGGATTCGAGTTTCCAACCGGTTTTAACTGGACGCCCGATATCGCCTTGCGCGTGTGCGGAGAGTGGGTTCTGTCAGATACATTGGGCACGGGCCCGGGACCATGGCGGCTTGACGATGTTCGCCGGTTTCCTGCGGAAGCTCTTTGGTCTGGGTATAAGGTTACGCCAGGCTCTTACAACCCTACCATTCTAGGCGACGTGAACGGCGACGGCGTGGTGGACGACACGGACCTGGCCTTGGTGTTGGAGAGTTTTGGGAGCGACAACGCTTGCTTGACGGCGGACATCAACGGCGACGGCGTGGTGGACGACACCGATCTTGCAATCGTGCTCGAAGCGTTTGGGCTTTCCTGCGGCGAGTAGGGTTGGATGGAGGGCGGATCGAGCCGCCCTCCATCGGCAGGAACCCCAGTTTTTGTGCTGAACTTGACGCCCATGTCCGAACTTTACAATCCAGGCATGATGCCGTACATAACGGGTCTTTTGCCGGCGCGACACCCCATATTGATCGAGATGGAGGAGCGGGCTGAGAAGGACGGTTTTCCCATTGTTGGCGCTGCGAGCGGTCAGTTCTGCTACATGATCGCTAAGATGATCGGCGCGCGGAGCGTTTTCGAGTTAGGTTCGGGCTATGGGTATAGCACGGCATGGTTCGCTCGGGCGGTGAGGGAGAACGGCGGGGGCAAGGTGCATCACGTCGTCTGGCACGAGGACTTGAGCAAGGATGCACAATCGTATCTGGATCGATTGGGCTATGGCGATATGGTCGAGTATCACTTTGGCGAAGCGGTCGCCTATCTGAAGGATCAGACTGGCACGTTCGACTTGATCTTCAACGATATCGACAAGGAGGGCTATCCGGGTTCGATTCCGCTCATCAAGGAGCGTCTCAATCCGGGCGGCGTTTTGATCGTCGACAACATCTTGTGGAGCGGGCGGGTTTTCGATTCGGAGGATCAGTCGGACGCGACGGTTGCTATACGAAAGACGGCCCAGATCGTGTTCGACGATCCCGAGTTTGCCGCGAGCATTGTGCCCTTGCGAGACGGATTGTTGGTGGCGCGGTATCAGCCCAAGTGAAACGGATTCAAGCGGTTATCCGGCCGATTCGGTTTGAAGCGGTGAAGGTTGCGCTCGAGGAGATCGGCGTCCACGGTCTGTCGGTGATCGAGGCGCGGGGATTTGGCCGCCAGCAGGGGCACACGGAGAAGTATCGCGGCAGCGCGTATGCGGTGAATCTGTTGCCCAAGATCGTCTTAGAGATTGTTGCGCGCGACGACCAGGTCGATGAGACGCTGAAGGCGATCGTAGACGCGGCTCAGACCGGCGAGATCGGCGACGGCAAGATCTTTGTCAGCGATGTGGAGGAGGCTATCCGCATTCGCACCGGCGAGCGCGGCGAAGCGGCGCTTTAGGGCTGTGTCAACACCATGACGGGCACGCTGGGCAAACGAACAAAGAATCTATAGCGGTTTTCTGCGCGGTGCGTTTGGATAGAGAACTCGCAGGACGATTCTTCCGAAAGGCTAACCATTTTGATCTCGGTGGGTAAAGGCGAATCCGTTTCTAACCCATCTTCCATTGCGAAAAGCGCGTCCTCCTCTCCTTGTATCGCGGGCGCTGTTGCTTTTGACGGAATCGGGGCAATACTCTTTTTCGGCGCCTTTCGCTCTGGCTTGGTTGAAGTCAAAACGGTTTTACCGGGCTCGACAGGCTTTGGTACCGAAATATCTGCGTTCAGGCTGGTAGAGTTGGCGCTAAAGAGTTGGCTGGCGCGTTGCGCAACCGTGGTCGCGAGCGTATCGATCGCCTTCTGGCTTTGGTAGGCAAGATTCTTTGCGAAACCTCCGCTGACCAATGCCAGCAAAGCGCCGAGCATGATCACCATTATGGGCAGCCTTATTCGCTCGTTCATCTTGTCGTCTCCTGTTAGAAGGGTAAACGAACGAAGCGCTGTTTGGTTTCACCCAATTCTTTCCAGTTCCTCGCGAGGCCAGTTTGCGGCGTTGGCCCCGGCTTCGTAAGAGGACTGCAGAAAATCGAGAATCATCTGATCGGGGTCTTGGGACTTTCGCACGGCTTCGTAGGGCAACAGCGCCATTGGAGAGCCGCGGAGTTCGATCCATTGGGCTTCTTTCGGCGCAAGTTGGGAATTGGCGAAGGATTCGGGCAATGGGGCATGGTAGCAGTAGAAGGCCGGCGCTGGGTAATTGTCGTCGCCGAACCAGAATCCTGCGCTGTTGACCTCGTGCGAATAGGCTTCCTGTGTTACTTTGTCGGCATTGGGCATTGCGGGGGCTCTTTGGCCGGAAAAGCGCGCAACAGCCAGATCGAAGCTGTGCCAAAAGAACTGGACCGGGCTGGATTTGCCGATAAATCGGCCTCGGAATTGCTTGAAGACAGGCTC
Organism: Armatimonadota bacterium; assembly: GCA_013359125.1. Classification (NCBI taxonomy): domain Bacteria; kingdom Bacillati; phylum Armatimonadota; species Armatimonadota bacterium. Next base: position 40,321 of record JABWCR010000004.1, read on the forward strand.
TATTTGCGTCAGCGTCATCCATGCACGGGTTACGGCATCGGCATCGAAGGTCGCGTGATCATGGTCGACCGGAAAGGGCGTTTTGCTCTTACAGTCGTAGGGCTTAGCGATTATGGAGACTTGAATACCCATTTCTGCGAGCGACCGAAAGAGATCTGCGTAGCAGTCTGCGATGGGGCGAGATGTTAAGGGAAGGAAAAGCGTTCGATCTGGGCTGCGCACGACGATTTGACGGTCGACGAGGTCTTGTTCGATCTCGAAGCTGCCCTCGCCATAGGGAATTGGCCCCGTCGTGATTCCCCTTGGCGAAATATAGAGGGTTGCATGCCACCAGTGGTTCATCTTTGGATGCAGTTTAAGTCGGATTTTGCCCATCATCTGGGAGACGAGTTGCCAGTAGAGTCGGCTGTCTTCCCATTCGCTCAATGGGAGATCGGGCAGGCGGCCAGCGTTCATGAGGTCAATATACCTTTCTTTCGAACAGCGAGCGAAGTTCTTGCTGGTCTTCCTTTCGAGTCGCCAAGAGGATAGCGTCTCCCGCCTGAAGGATAGTGGATCCGCGGGGAATGTAGGAATCATCGCCGCGAACAAGCAGGACGATGAGCGCCGAACGGGGAAGATTCAGTTCGACCACCTGTTTACCAACAGCAGGAGAGTTGGGCGCCAGGGTGATTTCAAGAAGGTTCTTTTCAACTTTTTTGAGGGGGATATTGGGTGGCGAATTGTCTATGACGTCCAAGGCTTTGGCGATTGGGCCGAGCAGGGTCCCTTGAATCGCAACGGAAGTCAAGACTACGAAGAAGACGAGGTGAAAGAGGGTCTGCGCTTCCGGCAATCCATAGGACATCGGAATGGTAGCGAGAATGATGGGTGTGGCGCCCCGGAGTCCTGTCCAGGAGACGAAGAGCTTATCGCGCTTTCGCAGGGACCTTTCGCCAAACAGGGAAACGAATACCGCAATAGGTCTAGCGACAAGGATCAGCACGCCTGACAAAATCACGCCAGCGGCCGCAACTTCTCCTAATTGTCTTGGGAAGACCTGAAGTCCAAAGATCAAGAACATCGTGATCTGCATGAACCAGGCGAGGCCTTCGTGAAACTGGACTAGACCGATTTTGTAAAGGAAATTGCGTCTTCCCATCGTGAGGCCGGTCAGGTAGACGGCCAGAAAACCGCTTCCGCCGATCGAGGCCGTTAGTCCGAACGATGTGATGACGAGAGCGGTAGTCGCCACGTAGTATAGACCGACGTACTCGAGCCTTAGGCGGTTGATCAACCAAACGGCGGCCAGACCGACCAACGGTCCAAGAATGGCTCCGATACTCATTTGCTGAACGAAGAGAGGCACTAGTGCGAGGATGTTCGTTTCTGGCTGAAGCATCATCTCGGTCAAGGCAATTGTCAGGAAGACTGCCATTGGATCGTTTAAGCCGGACTCAAGCTCTAGGAGAGGAGCCAGTCGTCCTTTGATACGAATGCTTCTTGCCCTTAAGACTCCAAAAACCGCCGCGGCGTCAGTCGATGCGACGATAGATCCGATGAGAAGTCCTTCGACGGGCGAGATGTTGAGCAGGTAGACGGCAGAGAAACCAACCAGCGCGGCGGTGATGACAACGCCTAAAGTGGCAAGCGATAAACCATGAGCTAGGATTGGCCTAACCGACTTCCAGTCTGTCTCAAGGCCGCCTGAGAACAGAATAATGCACAGGGCTATCGTGCCCACTGCACCAGCAAGCGGAGCGTTGTCGAAGTGGATGCCGCCTGGGCCGTCGCCACCGGCCAACATGCCCATGCCCAAGAATAGTAAGAGCGCGGGTACGCCCAATTTTGCGCTTGCCTTGCTTGCTAGCACGCCGCCAAGAATCAGGAGACCGGCTACGGCCAATCCCTGTTCTAGAGTGAATGGTAACGAAGGCATGGCTCGCTGGCGGTTCTTCAGGCCGTTCCCATAGAAAAGATTCGCTAGGCGGGCACGCGCTCCTTCTTGCAGCAACTTTCTATGGCTTCAGCCAGTATAATTGATTGTGCGCCTCGGGAGGGGCAAGGAGAACGAGCATGAACAAAGCGGCGATGGTTGGAGCATTGGCGATAGGATTGGGTCTGTGCGGAGCGTTCGGTCAGAACACGCTAAAGGTGGGGAGCGCGGCTCCCAAGCTGACGGTGGCGAAATGGGTGAAAGGCACACCGATCAAACAGTTTGACAAAGGCAAGACTTATGTCGTGGAGTTTTGGGCGACTTGGTGCGGGCCGTGCAGAACGTCGATCCCGCACATCACCGAGCTTGCGAAGAAGCATAAAGGCAAGGTCGAGGTGATCGGGGTCAGCATTTGGGAAACTCGCGATCCGAAAGACACGAGCTACTATGCGACCGTTACCGATTTTGTGGCTCAAATGGGCGATAAGATGGGTTACACGGTCGGAGTCGACGGGCCGGAAGGCACGATCGCAAAGGCGTGGATGGAGGCAGCGGGGCAGAACGGCATTCCGACCGCGTTCATCATCGACAAAACGGGCAAGATCGCATGGATCGGCCATCCGATGTCGATGGACAAGCCGTTAGAGCAGATCATTGCCGGCACGTTCGACTCGAAGGCCTACGCCAAACAGATGGAGGAAGAAGAAGCCGCACAGGGCGCCCTGATGGAGATGATGGCGGAATTGGGCGATCTGGTTCAAGCCGGAAAGCATCAGGAAGCGCTGAACAAGTTGGGCGAAGCCGAGAAGAAGCATCCCGCGATGGCCGAGCAGTTTGAGATGATCAAACTCGGCATCATGATCGAGGGAACTATGGAAGGCGCGGCGGATCAAGCGACCAAGTTGGCCGCCAAGCACAAGGACAATGCCGAAGCGCTGAACAACTATGCATGGATGATGGTAGAGGAAGAGGCCCTGACCAAGAAGCACCCGAAGGCGGCAGATGTTGCGCTGAAGATCGCTGAGGATGCCGTGAAGCTGAGCAAAGAGGGCACGAGCCATATTCTGGACACTCTGGCCATGTGCTGGTTTCGAAAGGGCGACATCGAGAAGGCGATCGAGTGGCAGACGAAGGCGATCGAGCAGGGCACAAAGGAAAAGGCCGATCCGGAGTTGATACAAGAGATGACGGAGCGGCTGAAGATGTTCAAGTCGAAGCGGACGAACTAATCGGCTTCGAACCAAAGGCACTTAAGATATAGGCTCTCGGGAAACTGCACGAGGTGCGGATGATCGGGAGCCTGTATCGTTATGTCCCGCAGAAACAGTCGGCGGCCCCGGTCTGACGCGGCCAACCGCGCCGATTCGATCACGCCTTCGGCGCTCAGTTGATAGGAGCAGCTGCAGGCAACGATCTTGCCGTTCGGTTTCAGCCGAGGCAGCGCGTTGTAGATCAGCTTCCAGATGGCCCACTTGAGCGAGCTTTTGCCCGTGCGGGACTTGGCGATGGCAGGCGGATCGAGGATAATCCAGTCGTATTTTTCGCTGCTCGCCTCTAACCACTCGAATGCGTTTCCAACGATGAACTCCGCCTTGAGATTGTTGCGGTCGGCGTGTTGGTTGGCAAGTTCGATGGCTTCGGGAAGGATATCGACGCCAACGACCGTTGCGCCAGCGCGAGCGGCATAGAGGCTCATGGCGCCGGTGTAGCAAAAGAGGTCGGCGACCGATTCGCCGGGCTTTACTTCGGTTTCAAACTTTCGGCGGGTCTCGCGCTGGTCGAGATAGAAGCCTGTCTTGAGACCCTGGGCGAAGGGGGCATTGAACTCGAACCCCGATTCTTGAAAGTCAACGGTTTCGCCCGGCTCGCCCCAAATTGGGCCGAAGAATGGTTGAAGGCCTTCTTCTTCGCGCCCAGCCATGTCGCTCCGTTCGTATATGCCGCGCGGATTGAATACGCTCGCAAGCGCTTCGAGCCAAAGAGGCTTGAGGCGATCTATTGCAGCGGTGCGAGATTGGACGACCAAGACGTCTGCATATTGATCGATTATGAGGCCTGGCAGCCCGTCTGCTTCGGAGAACACGACGCGCATCGCATTCGTTTCGGAAATCCAACGTGCGCGATTCTCCTTGGCCAATTCAATGCGTTCTGCGAAGAAGCCAAGGTCGATTGGACGTTCGATCAGCGAGAATATGCGAAGCGGGAAGCGGCTCTTGCCGTTGAAGCTGGCGATGGCGACGAACTGGCCGTTTGAATCGGTAACCCTCACAATGTCGCCCGGCTTTGGGTCGTCGTTGACGAAGAGGATCTCGCCTCTTTGCACCCACGGGTAGAAGCCGCGCAGTTTCTTGTCTCGCCCTCGTTTGAGGCGGACTTCAGCGTGCATGGACAAGCCTCAATGTTCGGTCGGCAAGGCCGGAGATTCGGAGTTCGGCCATACCGAACAGACCGGTCGCAAGGCGGTCTTTTAGGGGTTTAGTCCAGCGTTTCGGCAGATTCGAGGCTCCCAGCGATGCGCCGAGAATGCTGCCGACCGTTGCCGCGTTGCAATCGGTGTCGAGTCCCATTTCGACGGCAAGGCCGACACAGCGCGAGAAGTCCGGCCAGCCCCAAAGCAGCGCAATGAGCGCGATGGCATCGTTGTTGACAGCGTGCACCCAATGGTATTGGCCAAAAAAGGATCGGTCAATCGCGTCTCGAGCGTCTTGGGCAGACAGTCCCTGCTTGTGCCACTCCAGCACGGCGGCGACCATGGCCGCGTGGCGAGAATCCTTTGGCGTAACGGCAATGCCTGCCTTTAGAATCTGAAAGATGTCGTCGGTAACGAACGCCTTTGCGATGGCGGCGGCAAAGAACATCGCGCTGTAGACGCCGTTTTTAACGTGGCTGAGGGTTGCGTCTTTGTAAGCAAGTTCGGCCGCCCGAGCGGGGTTGCCCGGATGGGCGTAGGCGTAAGCGTCAACCCGAATACGCGCACCGATCCATTCTCGATAGGGGTTCATAAAGGTCGCCGGGTCTTCTTCGTCGTTGACGATGTTCTTGTAGGCAACGCGCTCCGCAGTGTAGGTTTGATAGTAGGGCAGGTAAGTCAGCCAGCCTTCAGCAACGTTCTCGGTCGTCAACTTTGCCCCGTGCTTTTCAAGAAGAAGAAGGCCGAGCACGCTATAGTCCGTGTCGTCGTCTCTTTCTGCACGATGAAACGAGCCTTTAGTACAGTAAAGGTAAGGGTTTGGGATTCTCTTGGGGCGTTTTCTCGATTCGGCCGGCAGGTAGTCCTCTACGCGGTCAAGACCGGCGCCTGCTATGTACTCCGCGATCTGTCGTCTGGACCAGCCTTCGACCGGTTTGCCGGCCATGCATCCGGCACAACGGCCCAGCCAGGCGCCGAGCATCTGATCGGGCAGGCGATTGGGATCTGGCTTCTCGTTGCGGGGCTTGCGTTGGACAATGTCGCCCCATGCCGAGGGTTCAATAAAGGGCCAATCGCGTTTTTGGCGCATGGTAGAGAGTTCGCGGTAGAGCCCCATCGCCTCGTCGAATTGGACGGCGCGTTCCACGCGCTCAGCGATCCAAAACGTGTCCGCTCCTTCTTCCGTTTTCTGTCTCAGTTCGGCGCAGAGCAGTTCCAGCAGGGCGTCCACGTCTCGCATTGGCTTTATGTTCGGGGCCGGAAGGTTCTTACCTGCCTATGCTACAATTCCGCCCATGATAGTTTCAGACCGGTTGAGCAAACGATACGGCAGCGTTCAGGCGGTTCGTTCGCTGAGTCTGACGGTCGATGCGGGGGAGATTTACGGGTTTTTGGGTCCCAATGGCGCGGGCAAGACCACCACGATTAAGATGTTGACGGGATTGTTGAGGCCGACAGAAGGTTCGGCGCGAGTTGGCGGCTTCGATTTGGAGAGTCAGCCCGTACAGGCGAAGCGTCTGATCGGGTTTGTGCCGGACAATCCGTTTCTTTATGAAAAATTGACCGGTAGAGAGTACTTGCGGCTGACGGGCGACTTATGGGGCGTTGACGGCGAGGGTCGAGAAGAGCGGATTGCGGCGCTGTTAGAGGAGTTTGAGCTTACGGAGAAGGCCGATTCGATCATACAAAGCTACTCGCGAGGGATGAGGCAAAAGACGGCATTAGCGGCGGCGCTGTTGCATTCGCCGAAGGCGCTGTTTTTGGACGAGCCGACGGTGGGACTGGACCCTAAGGGGGCGCGTCTGCTTAAGGACACATTGTTGAAATTGGCGGATGCTGGCGCAGCGGTGTTCATTTCGACGCACATCCTGGAGATTGCAGAGCAACTCTGCGATCGCGTCGGTATTGTGCGCGATGGCGAGTTGATCGCCGAAGGAGAGCCTCGCGAGCTGCTGACAAACTCGAACAATGCCTCTTTGGAAGAACTCTTTCTTGAGCTGACCGAGTCGGCAATGGCGCTGGAGCTGGCCGAGTAGATGCCGATCGTGTGGAGCGGAGACAGCGCTAAGTGGTTAGTCGCGCTGGGCGGGCTGAACTGCATTTTGATCTTCGTTTGGTTCGTGCATCATCTGAGAATTCAGCGCGGGCAGGCTGGATTGCTGGCCAGGCGGTGGAGTTTGGTGGATTTGGCGGCCGCGGTGCAGTTTGCCTTGGTCATACTGGCTGGAATTGGAATCGCGGCAGCGATCTTGCTCAGGCCTGTGCTACAAGATGCGTCGGAGCCGTTAGGCGCTCGAGAATTGGCTTTCTTGGCGATCATGACTTTGGCACAGTTCGGCGTCTTGGCCGGCGCCGCTATCGTGCTGTGCGCAGGCAAGTACCAGATGACTTGGTCCGCGTTCGGTCTAGACCGGCTGAACTCGTCGCGGTTGGCTTTGGGGGCCCTATACGGAGTTGGGGCGTTGGCGGCTTCCGCAATCTCTATCCGCATTTTTGAAGCGATCGACAAGGGGCCGCTGGGCAATCCGTTTACGCGCGATATAGCGAGCGATCCATCGGCTCAGGCGGTTCAAGAGTTTGCGGCCCGAGCGATGGACAGTCCGATCTTTGTGCTCGCGATAGTCGCGGTGGTTGCAGGGCTTGCGCCGTTTTGCGAGGAGTTGTTCTTTCGAGGCCTGCTGTTGCGCAGTTTTTCTGCGCGGATGGGGCGAGGCTTTGGCATTCTGATCTCGTCGCTGATCTTTGCCGCGGCGCACGGGTCGGCGGTCGGGTTCGTGCCTCGGTTTATCATGGGAGCGCTGTTCGCCAGCGTTACATTGCGCACGGGTTCGCTGTGGCCTGCAATCGTTGCCCATGCAGCAAACAACTCGGTCGCGCTCTTTGCATTGATGCAGTAGACTATCGTCCATGCGATTTTTCCTTTTTGAGGACGATGAAGGCGCTGCGATCGGGGTCGAGTTTGAGGGCGCGCACTACCGAGCGGGCGACATAGCAACCACTTCGCGGCCCGAAGAGTGGCTCCAAGCGCTCAGCTTGCTGATGTTGACCAATCCGCGCGGCCTGCCGGAGATCGATGCGAGCGAGATTCGGTTCTTGCCTGCAGTTCTCAACCCATCGAAGGTGATTGCGATCGGGTTGAACTACCGAGACCATTGCAAGGAGCAGGGCTTGCCGGAACCTGAGTTTCCGACGGTTTTCGCAAAGTACCCTTCGTCTTTGACCGGTCATCGGACCGAAGTTCGGTATCCAAAGGCGACCAGCGCATTAGACTACGAAGCAGAATTAGGAATCGTGATTGGGAAGACTGCACAAAACGTAACCGTGGACGACGCGGCCGGGCACATTGCCGGCTATGCGATCGTTAACGACCTGACGGCAAGGGATTTGCAAAAGTTGGAGAAGCAGTTTGTAAGGGCCAAGTCGTTTGATGGCTTCGCGCCCTGCGGACCCTATCTCGTTCCAGCGCGAAATGTGCCCGATCCGATGAAGTTAGCGATTCGATTGTGGGTCAACGACGAGCTTCGACAGTCGTCGAGCACGTCGGAGATGGTGTTTGGTGTCAACCAGTTGGTTTCGCACCTGTCTCAAGGGGCGACGCTACTGCCGGGCGATCTGATCATTACCGGGACTCCGGCCGGGGTTGGATTCTATCGAGAGCCGCAGGGGTTGTTGAAGCCGGGCGACCGTGTGCGGATCGAACTGGACGGGCTTGGCGTTTTAGAGAACGCCATTGTGGATTAGGCGCTCTTGCCCCAATCGGAAACGAACCAGCCGGTTAGCAGTCCCGCGAACACCACATTGCCGCCAAAGAGCAACGTAGCGCCGAAAGCCTGAAAATAAGCGACCGCGAAGAGGATCGCAAAGAGACCGGCGGCTCCGTAGGCCTTGTTGAGCGATGGGCTGCCGCCTCCGTGAATGGTTGAGATCAGGGCGTAGATTGCGGCGGACAAAGGAAAGCACAACAGGGCGATGAGCGCCAAGATTAGACCCGGACCCTTAATGGGCAGGGCGTCCTGCACGGCTTGCACCCAGCCGGACGCCGACATGAGCACGCCTAGCAACAGGCCGCAGATCGCCATGTAAAGAAGCAGGTTGGAGCTCCACGCGCCGATGCCCGCGCTGCCAATGGCTTGGCCGGGCGCCAACAGCGCCATAAAGACGGTGAAGAGGCAGCCGGAGAAGCCGATGATCTGGGCAGCCATTTTGACGCCGTCCGCTGCAGGAGCGATCGGCGTTGCGGGTTCGGCTGCCCGAGTCTTGGCCAATCGGGTGAACTTCTTTTGCAGCGAGTCGTTGTTCGGGTCGAGTTGCAGAGCGATTGTGTAGGAGGAAAGCGCGAGTTCAGACTTGCCTTGTATCCGATAGACATCGCCAACGATGGTATGAGCGAGCGCCGAGCGAGGCTGTATCTTCGCGGCGGCTTTGGCTTTGGCGAGCGCCTCGAAGAAGCGCCCGGCGACGAAGGCGAGTTCGGCCTCGTGGAGCAGGCGTTTGTACTCCTCGCCCTTGTTCGGTTGGCTTTGCGTTGGTCGCGGCTTCGGCTTTGGCGGCCGTTGGTTCATCTGTAGCAGCGCATCGAACTGCTTTCTTCGCTCTGGATTGCTGAGAACCTGATAGGCTTCTTGGACTCTAAGGAACTGTTCTTTGGCGGCGCTGGACGGATTGACGTCCGGGTGAAACTGGCGCGCTAGCTCGCGGTACTTAGCGCGGATTTCATCTTGGGTCGCCTGACGGCTGAGGCCGAGCGTCTTGTAATGGTCGGTCATTATTCCCCAGCGCCTTGGAATATTTGCGCGAAGTAGCCGCTATAGAAGGAGATAACGATGTAGCCGACATAAATCGCGGCGGCCAAGAGCGCCACGATGCCAAGGATGGTGGCGGCCTGATGACTGCCGACCTCGCTTTCGGCCTCATAGAACTCGGCGACCTTGTTGACCATTGAATCCAATGAGCCGGTCTGTTCGCCCGTAGCGACCATATCGATCACCATGGGCGGGAACACGCCCGTGGCCGCGATGCTCTCGGCAATCCCTGCTCCTGATTCCAGTTTTGTGGCAACGGGCGAGATGCTGGCTGCCAGGTACTCGTTGCCGGAGGCTTCCGCAGAAATACGTATGGCATGGGTGATGGGCACGCCTGCGGCATAGAGGGCGCCCAACGCCCGTCCAAATCGAGCGAGGCAGATTTGGCGAAGAGTCTTTCCGATCCAGGGAAGCGAAATCAAAATCGCGTCGATGGCGCGGCGAATGGTCATGCTTTGGGTTGCAATCCGCCAGGCAGCCCAAACAGCGAAGAGAACTCCAAAGATTTTGAGAAAGGTCATAGCCATTTGGATCGCGAACTCGCCAGGCGGCATTCCCTGGCCAGTGATCATATAAATGATCGGGCCGGGAAGAGCAGGAATGATGAGCGCCATGAACATGACCAATTTTGGGTAGAACGTGAGGCGGCGTATCAGTCGGCGCAAGGCTAATTCGCGCTCCAGGTACTCTGCGATCTGCCGCGAGGCGCTTTCTAGCAATCCGCCTTCGACGCCTACTCGGATGATTGCGCGCTGCACCTTGCTAAAGATGTGCGGATGTCGGTCGAAAGCCTCGGCCAGATTCTCGCCGCCCATGACTGAATCTCGGATATTGAGCAGCGCTCGACGCAGTTTGACGTTGCCCGCCTGATTGCTCAATGTGTACAGCACTTGAACCAAGGGGACGCCTGCCGCGATCATGGTGGCGAATTGTCGGAAGAAGATGGCGAGATGGTGAAGGCCGACGCCGCCGAAGAGCGGTCGGACGACGCGGTCTCGGGCGGCTGTAGCGGCTGTTACCGGCTCGGCATCGGCGTACATTTCGAGCGGCCAGAAGCCCATGCCTCGCACTTGGTCGTTGGCGTCGAGGCGCGATGCGGCAAACACGGAGCCTTGCACCGTGTTGCCCTCTTGATCTCGCGCAATGTATCGAAAGACCGCCATAATGAGCGTCCGTGGCGATAATTATGCATCAAAGGGCGCACCGATGATCTTTTGGGTCAAGCAACGGCCTCTTCTTGCGGCGGTTCTGATGGCGAGCGTGCTGCTGTACGATTTGCCTAGAGAAGTTTCTCTGGCGGCGGCTGCTAGCGCATTGTCCGCTTTAATTTTTGGGGGTCTTGCACTGGGGCCGATTGCAGGATCCCGGACATTTCTGAACGAGATGCGCAGGTTGTTTGCGAATGCCCCATTGAAGACGGCTACGGTCGCAGGGCTGTTTGCAGCCTTGGTCGAGGAGCCATTGTTTCGGTTGGCGATTCAAGACCGTTTTGGTCTTGTCGCGGCTTTGTTCGCATTCTGGGCGCTCCATTTGCGGCCCGGGTTTCCAATAGCCTCTTTGACGGCGGCTGTCCCAGCAACGATTTTGGCGCTTTCTTACGAACTGGCTGACGACTTTTGGGCGAACGCTATCGCGCACGGCGTCTTTGATTTTGGTGCAGCGCTGTCGATTGGGACTTTCCTTCGTCGTCAAGATCCGCGCGAACGGGATTCTGCAAAAATGTAGCACAATTTTGAGTACGAATCAACCCTGGAGCGCATTGGTTTGCCGAGGCCAAGGACAAGGGAAGCCACCCGGAAGGGTGGCGTTCCAAATCCGAACTTTATGTTATGAACGGCGTCGGCGTTTGGCAAAGGCTCCGCCGACCAGTCCCAAGGCCAGAATAGCGATGCTGGACGGCTCTGGCACCGGGCCGAACGTTAGGCCGGAGACGCCTCGCTGCCCCATGCTGCCGACCAGGGTCTCGGTACCCAGCAACGGATCGATGATATAAAGTTCAGAATCGAAGTTCGTCCCCGTCGTGTCGTGCGCGTGGCTGGCGTAGAAAACGTCAAAACGCGGCAGAATCGTGAGCGCGGGGTAGACGCGCTGCAGGTTGACCACGTTCGAGATCGCTCCCGTGCCGGTGTCTATCCGGAAGAGCGCGCGGGGACCATTTAGGTTGATTCCCCACAGGTTGTCGAAGGTATCGAAAGCCAAAGCATCGACATCCCACGCAACGGCAGAATTGCCATACGGAACGACTGTCGCGACGTTGCCGTTGGTCAGGTTCATCTCTCCAAACGACTCGGCGGCAATGTCGGCGTCGGTCGAGATCGAGGCGATCGTACGGTCGCGGCTATCCGCGGCCAGGGCTTCTATGTAAGGAAACTGACCGGGATTGAGTTCGACCTCGCTGCCGGGATCAAAGTCGAAACGCAAAATCTTTCCGCCAGCGTAGGACGCATAGAAGTGGCTGCCGACAAACTCGAGACTGTCAAAGTTCTGGTACTGCGCGGGGAGTTGCCTGAGCAAGGTCGAACTTCCGTCCGATCGATTGATCTCGAGCAATTTTCCGTCGTGGGTAATGCCGTACATAAGGAACCGATCGGTGGCGAAGGCAGTTAAGGATAGACACAGCGTGAGGCAGACGAGCAAGATTCTGCGAAGCATGGCACAGCCTCCTTTCAAATTGAATCGACCCCGTAAATATACCTCTTGGCGAAGGTATAATCGGGGCGCTTGGAACCTAAAGATGCGTCCGAGCATAATATGGGGTGGAGGTGAACGATGTCGTTAGCAGCTCCCATGACGAATGCCGAATGGCAAGACAAGGTTATCAATTCAGCGACTCCGACATTAGTGGACTTTTGGGCGGAGTGGTGCGGCCCGTGCAAACAGATCGCGCCCGAAGTGGACAAAGTCGCCGAGAAGTACTCGGGGAAGCTGAACGTTTATAAGGTCGATGTCGATACAGAGGGCGCTCTGGCCGGCCAGTACGGAGTGATGAGCATTCCAACTCTGTTGGTCTTTAAGGGCGGCCAAGTGGTAGAGCAGATCGTCGGCTTTCATTCGGCCGATCAGATCGCTTCGAAGATAAGCAAGCACGTCGAGTAATCAGGTTAAGCGCCGCCTGTCGGTTCTGGCACGGCGGCGCTTTCAGCAAACCCCTTTCCTCCGTCCAGCCTGGTAACGCAAGCCGCGATCGTGATGTCTCCTGTAACATTCAGGACTGTTCGGGACATGTCGAGAATGCGGTCGATTCCTAAGACGATGGCGATCGACTCGGGCGGGGCTCCGGTCATCCCGACGATGAGCGCGATCATGGGCCAAGCGCCGCCCGGAACGCCGGCAGTGCCGACTCCGGCCAGAATCGCAAGCCCCATCACCTGAAACTGCATTTCTAGAGAGAGGTCTCCGCCAAAGAGCTGCGCCAAAAACAGCACGGTAACCCCTTCGAACAGCGCCGTGCCGTTTTGATTGGCCGTTGCGCCGACGGTGAGCACGAAGGAGCTGATGTTGCGCGGCAGGCCGACATCGACCTCGGCCGATCGGAGCGCGGTCGGAAGGGTCGCGTTGCTGCTGCTGGTGGCAAATGCGGTGAGCATGACGGTGCGAATTTGGCGAAAGAACTCCAGCGGGTTTCGACGAGCGATGAACTTAAGAGCGAGGCTGTAGACGCCGAACTGGTGAAGCGCAAGCGTTGCCAGCACGACGGCGACATACTTGCCAAGCGGCAGAAAAAGGCTAAGCCCAACAATCGCAGTGGTATGGAAAATGAGCGCAAAGACACCGATGGGCGCCAGTTTCATGGCGAACTCGATCACTTTCAGCGAGATTTCGAAGAGGCCCGCCATAAAACTCTTGATGGGCGCGACTTTGTCTCCGGCGGCGGCGTTCATGGCCAAGCCGAAGACAACTGCGAAAAACATGAGCGGCAAGAGGCCGCCTTCCAATGCTCGATTCGCTTCGGCCAACGGGTTGCGCGGTATGAACTCGACGATAACCTGCATAAAGGTCTTGCTTTCGGATTTGGCCGTTTCGACATGCTTAGTGGCGTCTGCTTTGAAGCCGCTGGCTTCCAACAGTTCTTCTCGTTTTTCGGTCGAGATGCCATCGCCTGGTCGAACCCAGTTGACCGCGGTTACTCCGATGACGACGGCTGTGCCACTGAGCAAGAGGGTCAGGAGCAGGGAGTAGACGCCGACGCGACCAACCTTTCGGGCATCGCCGATCTCGCAGACGCCGAGCGTAAGCGCAGAAAATAAAAGGGGAACCACGATCATGAAGATCATTCTCATAAAGGCGTCGCCAACTGGGCGCACGTAGCCTTCGGAGAACGTCTTAAGGGCTGCCTGGTCTGGGTAGAAGCTTTGCGCGAGGGTTCCTACCACGGCTCCCAGCAAGAGGCTGAGCAAGATCTTGCCGTGCAGAGGAAGTTTCCTGAAGCTCATAGACAGCGGGCTATTCGGCGATCGTACTTGCGTTCCTGCAAGAGGCCATAATAGGGCGTCTATGAGTCTGCTCACTGTGCGCGGCCTGGAGATCGCTTTTGGCGTCGATGTTCTATTCAGCGATGTGTCGTTTACGGTCGGTCGGCGGCAGAAAATCGGCCTGGTCGGTCGCAATGGGTGCGGCAAGACGACTCTGTTGCGGATTGTTTGCGGCTTGACGGAGCCGGATCGAGGGCGCGTCGAGATTCACGGTCGCACCGAACTGGGCTATCTGCGGCAAGAGCCCAACATGGGCAAGGATAGAACGGTTCGAGAAGAAGCGGAGAACGCTTTTCAGCACATTCTGGATTTGGAGCAGAGGATGGCAAAGGCCGCCGAGCGGATGGCGAGCTCGGACGAGGCGGTTGAAGAGTATGGCGCTTTGAGGGAGCGGTTTGACGCGATGGGCGGATACGATGCGCTGCGAGACATCCCGACGGCCTTGCGAATGCTGGGTTTTAGCCTCGAAGATCAGGGCAAGCGCGTTTCGATGTTGTCGGGCGGCGAAAAGACAAGGCTAGGCTTGGCAAAACTCTTGCTCAACGGGCCGGACCTGATGATTCTGGACGAACCGACGAACCACTTAGACTTGAAGGCGACCGAGTGGTTGGAGGGCTATCTGAAGGGGTTTGGCGGCGGGCTGATCGTTGTGTCGCACGACCGGTACTTCTTGGATCGTGTCTGTACGCACATTGCGGATTTGGAGCGTGGCCGGCTGACGCTCTTTGCGGGCAACTACTCCAACTTTGTCCAGCAAAAGGAGTTGAGAAAGCAGCAGGATTTGGAGCGATATGAACGAGAGCAAGCGGAGATTGCGCGTCTGGAGCTCTTTTTTGAACAGTGGAAGAACACGCCCTCCAAACGATCGCAGGCTGTGATGCGAAAGCGGTGGGCGGAGCGGATCAAGAAGACGGCGATCGAGAAGCCGCCCGGAGCGCAGAAGAGCATGGCTGGCGCGGTGAAAAGCATTGCGCGATCGGCGACAGAGGTCGTTCGGACTGACGACCTTGGAATGGCGTTTGGAAACCGCGCGCTGTTTAGCGGGCTGAGCTTTCGACTGGAGCGGGGAGAGAAGCTGGGCGTGATCGGCCCGAACGGAGCGGGAAAGACGACGCTGATCAAGATTCTGCTTGGTGAGATCGAGCCGACCTCGGGGCGCGTCAAGATAGGCGGCGGCGTATCGATCGGCTACTATGCGCAAGAGGCTTCCGGCTTGGATTTCGAGGCGACCGTGCTGGAAAACATGTTGGATGCGGCGCCCATGCGGGCGGAGGAGGCCAGAAATCACTTAGGGCGCTTTCTGTTTTCTGGCGAGGATGCGTTCAAACCTGTCTCAGCGCTGTCCGGCGGAGAGAAGAACAAACTGGCGCTGGCGCAATTGACCTATGCAAGCCCAAATCTCCTGATCCTGGACGAACCGACGAACCACTTGGACGCCGAATCGCGGGAGGCGCTGAAGGAGATGCTAATTGTCTACCCAGGCACCGTGATCCTTATCTCGCACGATCGTTATCTGTTGGATCAGGTTACACAGGCGACCCTGGCGATCGAGGATGGAAACGCCGAACTCTATCCCGCACCCTATTCTGAATACAAGGCCCGAGCCAGGCCGGTGGAGAGGCCGCAAGTCGCGAGGGCTACAGATGGATTGAACTTTAAGCAGTTGGCAAAGGAGCGATCGCGAGCGTTGACTGCAGTCGAGAAGGCCGAGAAGCGCGTGGCGGAGATCGAAGATCGCTTGAGGGCGTGCGAGCGGGCATTGGCCAATCCTCAACCGGGGGACAGCCTCTATGAACTGACGCTAAGGCACGGAAAGATCACCGATGAGCTTCAGGCGGCGATTGGCGACTGGGAAACGGCTGTGAAGCATGCCGAAGACATAGGGGCCAATTAACCGCCTTCCTTTTCTCGCAGGATGATGAGCTGTCTCGTGATCGTGTCGAGCTTATCGTAGAAGGCTTTGATCTCAGCGTATTGGGCGGCCGGCGCTTGGTACCGTTTGTAGGCGGAAGAGCGCGCGATCGTAACCGTGCGGCCTTCGGTCGTCACTTCGTAGCGATAATCGATGAAGTCGTTGTTGACCTGGTGGCTTTTCGGCATGTCGAGGACTTCGAATCCTTCCGGCAGTTCGATGGTAATGACTGTGAGGGAGGGGTTGCTCTTTCTGAATACGATCGGAAACTTTCGAGTTTCTTTGGTAAAAGGGTTGGTCGATGCCCTAGAAATGGATTGGTCCATGCCGGGATAGATGAGCATGACATCGGCCACTTTCAGCGCCCACTCTGGCGCATCGATGGCGAACAGTTCTTCGAACGGTTTGCCTAAAGCCTTGGGGTCTGAGAACGAGTGCTCGGCGACGGTCGCGCCTGCGGCGATGCGATTGGCTTGGGCTCGAAGCCCTTCTTCCATCGACCTGGGCGTGGCCATCGAATAGGCCGCTCGTTTCATGGCGGACGTTGAGCCAAAGTCGACGGTGCGTTGTCGGAGATGGGCCGTGCCGTCCTTCTCCAATTTGATGGAGAGGTGGTTCTCTGCGACGTATTGGCTCGGTCGTTCGGTCGCAACCTTTGCCCATTCGTTCTTCGCGCCGATCCGAACGACGGTCGCGCCATAAACGTCGATCGGGAGTTCTTCTAGGCCGGCGAAGCGCAGAAACGGATTGATCGCGTAGCTTTTGCCGCTGATGACAGCCTCGGTCCACACCGATGCGAACCAGTCTGGCGAGGGCGGGCGTTCTGTCAGGGGTCTTTCTGGCTCGCCGAACGGCTCCATGATAAACAGATTGGCCTCGATTCCGGCCTCTTTTAGCATGGCTCGCAACAGTACAGCCGCATCGAGTTCGCTCGCATAGCCCAATTGAAGGAGTTTGTCCGCGGGCATCGGTTCAAAGTCGATCTGGGTTGGCAGCGCGCTGGCAGCGTGCAGGCTTTCTGCGATCCAGTCTCGTAGAGCGAGAGCGATCTGTTCCGGTGTATTGTGCGCGGCTTTGGCCGCGGCGATAGCCTGCTTGGCTCTTTCGGGCAACGGATAGTCGCGATTGAGCTTCTTGCCGAACCAGTCGAAGAGTTCTTGCCACTCCATCTTGCGGGTTACCACGACGTAAGGGTAGAGTTGTTCTTCGCTGGGCATGAACGGCTCGGCCTCGATGTGTTCCATGTAGCTGACGTCCCATCGATAGAGCAGTCGGTTGCCAGGCAAGGTCGTCGGGCTTGGAACCGTCGCGCCGTTGTAGGGCTTGATGAGCAACGGGTAGTCCTTGGGAACCACGACTTCCATAACGTCTTGGAGGCATGGGAGCATGTTCTTCATAGTGAGGCGCGTGTGGTAGTAGCCGGGCATGATGGGCTTGAGCGTGGTCAGTTCGTACTCGAAATCTCGAAAGTAGCCGGCTCTGACTTCTGGCAACGAACAGTCGATGGTTCTTGATTGCGGGTAGGCTGGATAATCCGACTCATGGCTTCGGTCGAAGACCCTGTTGGGGGCTACGTTGTAGCTTCTGCCATCGGGGGTTAGCATCCGAGCGCTGATGAGGCGGACTTTCTCTTTGCCAGGCGTGTAGCTCATGCTGAGTTCGCCCAGGCCCTCCTCCGACGATTCGCGCATGAGTTTCTCGATGTTTCGATGAATGATGCTGACGGTTCCATCGGTCTTGATCTCGATTCGGGCATAGGCCAGAAGGAGAAATGTGGAGAGTTCGGGATAGTCCTTGGACTGAGGGGCCTTTTTCAAGAGCGCTTTAGTCTGATCGTCCAGCGGCTTTTGATTGAGGTCCTTAACGATGGACGGATCGGCGACTTGGGCATAGCCGACGGACAGCGCGAGGCATATGGAGAGGATCGATTTCATTCGACTTTTTTCCTTAGGACAAAGACCTCTCGGGCGAGTTTGCTTTGTTTGAGATACGCTTTGCGAACATCTTCATACTTGTCGACCGGCAGCGTCTCGTCCTTACCGATTACAAGGCTCGTTGAGGTTAAGACGTTGCCGCTCAGTTTGAAATCGCTCTCGATGCGAGAGCCAGGAAAATCCTTTGACTTGAGATCCGGCGATGCCAGAAGTTCGAAACCTTCAGGGAACTCGATGCGGATAGAAGTCTTGGTCTTGGGCGCCTCGGTAAAGAAGATCGGGTATTTGCGGCTTGGGTCGGTGAAGGCGGCGCTGCCGCCCGCGCCTGCAAAGCCGCCCAAACTTCGGGGAACCAGCATGACGTTGCCCGGCGTCAGAGCGAACTCTTGAAGCTCCATGTCGGCGGTCATGGTCATGGGTCGATCCCAGTCGTCAGTGTCGGTCCAGGTCAGGTTTGTGATCTTTCCAGACTTGGCGAACGACTTGGGCATGCTCTCTTTGATCTCTTCGAGCTCCTTTGGGCTCAGGTCGGCAAAGGTCGCTCGCAACTGAGCAGCCATGTCTTGGCGACCTGTGAGAGCGAGTTTGACCGTTGCAGAACCATCGGGCTTGACGATCACGGATGCGTCGACCTCCATCATTGGGGGCAGCGCGCCAAAGTCAGGGAGTTTTTCGAACTGTCCCTTCTCGATAACGAGCGCTTTGCAGCCTGCCAAAGAGCTAGGAACATCTTCGGCGCCAAAGTACCCGCCGGTCGCATCGAGCCAATAGACTCGGTCGCCGACTTGCGCTCTGGCGATACAGTGGTCGAAGCTATAGGGGCCTTCCCAGTAAAGGTCGGGCGGTTCGTTGCGCGAGTCAAATCGAATCAGCGCCCAAGTGGCCTCGACTTGTGCCGCACGGAGCATTCCGACCAAGAGGGTGGACATGTCCTTACAATCGCCGTACTTGCTGGTGCAGATCTGTTCGGCCGAGTGCGGCTGATAGCCGGATTCGCCCAATTCGACGGCTACATAGCGTATGTTCTGCTGAACCCAGCGGTATACGGCCTTGACGCGATCTTCGAGGCTGGAGTGTCGGCTCACGATGCCTTGTACGACGGTTTTCGCAATCGCCGGCAAGGCTTCGCGCCCTTTGGCGAGCGATTGAAACCACTTGTCAACCTCTGCCCAACTCGTTTCCGATGCGATTTCGACATAAGGGAAGATTTGTTTGGGCGGCGGCATGTTCGGCTCGCCCTTCAGCTCTTCCAGTTGCGAGTACTCGATGGTGTACCGATTGCGACCGTCGGACAGGGTCTCTATCTTGATCGGAGGCGCGCCGTTGAGCGATCGATGCCTGAGCTTCCAACGGGGCGCGGCTGTGATGACGGTTGACGACTGAACCGTGGGAGTCGAGGAAAGAAGGAACTCGGAGTGATGGAAGAAGCCCGGCATTCTGGGCCTGCTATCGGTTTCGTATTCCAGCTCTAACACCGATCCGACTCGAACATCCGGGAAGACGAACGATTTGGCTCGGGTGTCTTCGTACATGGCTGCGCCCGAGTAGACCGGTTCGTCCGAGATGCTGGCAGGAAGAACGTTCTGTACTCGGCCGTCCGACTGAATAGTTCTGGCGGTTAGGATGGTCATTTGGTCGTAATGGCCGCTGTAGTTTAGGCTGACTTCGGCGGCGGACCGTCCGGCATCGGTCAGCACCTTGCGGACCGTACGGATTCTTGTTATAGTCGTTGCGTCGGGTCCAAGAAATGTGGTTTCGCGCCTCAAGATCGTCAGGAGCGAGGAGTTTGGGAAGCGATCTGCCGACGGGGCAGACTGGATTGCTTGACGAAGCTCGTCGCTGAGCCCGTCTTGGGTTGGGAATAGGGCGATCAGAAGCAATAATTGGGGTATCAGCATTTGGCTCTATTTTCTCCTTTGGGTTCGGCGCATCCTGCCTGACTCGTGTATATTATGGATATGAAGGCGTTCGCGGCTTCGTTCGGCTTGTCCGTCGGCTTGCTCATTTGTGCCTACGTTGCTTCGAACGACAAAATTCCCGCGCCGTTGCTTGCATTGGAAAAACGGTTTGAGTCCCAGATATGGCCGATCCTGAACTCGAACGGATGCGTCGCCTGCCACACATCGGGTAAAGGAGGCCCTCTCGAACTGCCCAAGGCGCCGAGGGATGCCTTTTATCATCTGGTAGACGAGGGCTACTTTGACGCCGCGCAGCCAATGAGCCTGGCTGTCCGATTGACCGAGCAAGAGAACGATCGGGTTATGCCGCCGCCGCCGTTAGAGCGTTGCGAGCAGGGCGCGATCGATCGAATAGTCGCATTCTCTGCCGAAGTGATGGAGGCGATCAGCAGTTCGGGAATTGATCTCAAAAGGGAACCGCCATTGTCTGCGCGGATTCCCTATGTCGGCGCCAAGCCCGATCCAGGCGAGACGCCCGCGCTCACTTACTATCAACTAAAGCAGAAGATCTTGGCGCTTTTTGGCGACGATTGGGTTCGAGACGGGAAGGACCGTTGGGCAGAGAGCGCAGCGCTCTTCGGGGGCGCCGATTTTCACAAGAGTTTTTCTGAATCGAACCGCATTACCGCACAATATCTGACCGGCGTCGATCGGCTGGCGAAGGATGTGGTTTCTCGGGCCTATCTCAATGCTGCCGGGCCGTTTCAAGGCCTATCGTTGGAACTCGCGGATCCGCGCAAGTTGAAATCGGTCGATGCGCAGTACAAAGCGGCAATCCGGCATCTGTACCGGCGTCTCTTGTTCCGCGATCCGTCCGTTGCAGAGGAGACGTCGTCGTTCAAGTTGGTTCAGTCGGTCTATGCGAACGAAAGTCGTTTGATGGCGGAGGAGTCGGAGATTGCGTTCGAGGTCGTCGCAACCGATCGAGACGGCATGAAAGCATCGGCGACCGTTTCTATGACCCTACTCAATTCGGAGCTGGCCGTGTATCAGGAAGAGATCGATCAATCGGAGGGCAAGGGCGTCGTCGTCAAGAAGCTTCAGGGAACGTTTTTGCTTAAGAAAGGCGATGTAAGACAGTCCGTGAGAATCGACAATGCCGAGACGGAAGGCGTGGTCAGCGTTTTTGGAATCGAGACGGCGCCTGTTGGAGGGGGGGCGAAGCGGATCAAGGCCAACGATCGGTCGGTCAGGGCGGAAGGCGCCTGGAAGCGAGACGGCGACGGCTATCACGACAACGACGAAAGCAAGGGCGCGAACTCGATTGTGTTTCCGCTCGCAGTGGATCAGGACGGGGAGTATGAGATCGCGCTCGTTTACAAGGTGTTTGGCGATCGGTACATGTCGAAGCGAACAGTGGTCGAGGTGGCCAACCATAGCAGGCGCCAGATTCAGGAAAAACGTTTGGAAGAGACAGGCGTTGGGGCTTGGCTGGTCGATCAATCGGACGATGCAAGGCCGCATTGGCAACCGAACGCGAAGTTTCGGTTTACCGATGCCGGGCATGGCGTTACGATCAGCAATGCGAACACGCGGAAGGAGGTTTCGGCAGACGCCGTGCGATTCGTGCCTGACAGAGGCGAACCGATCCTCGTTCGCAGCACAGAAGCCAAGGGGCATGAGGATTGGGCCGAGTTCAAGCACAAGTCGTTCGAGGCTTACAACACAGTCGGTCCGAAGCTATTGAGCGACGAGAACAAGCGAAAGGGCGAATTAACACTGCGCTACTCTCCGGTGGGTCGTTCTGGATGGAGCCAAGACGCGCTCTATCGAGTACAAGTCGTCTATCCCGGCAAGCAATTTAGCGAGACGCGGGTTCCGGTTACCATTTCGGCAGCGTTTTCAACGCCGATCCTCCGCATAGCGCGTCCCTTGCGGGTTCAAGTTGGCCAGAAAGCAGTCATCCAAGCGGAAGCGCGAAATGTGCAGGCTTCGCCCATTGCGCTCGCTTGGAAACAGATTGGCGGTCCAAAGGTTGCCTTGAAGGCGTCGGCCAGTAGCACGATCGAATTTGTAGCGCCCAAATTGTCGCCCAAACAGGCTGCGTGGGAGGCGCTTGCTCAAGCCCTGATGCGGCATCCGGATTTTCTGCTTTCTCGTCCGCCCAGCTTAGACGCGGTGAAGGATTCAGCGACGATCAAGCGATTGCGACTGGTATGGATCGCTCAAGACTTGGCAGGCAGGCCGCCAACGGACCAAGAGGTCGCCCGGTTGGATCGAGGGGAAAGCTTTGCTCAGTTGATAGACGCCTACTTGGCTTCGGACGAGTTCGATCGGTTCTTTATACGGCGCGTCAGGCTTTACTTGGAATCGAGGGGCAGCGACGAAGACGAGGAGCCGGTTCGTTTGTGGCGCTATGTGCTGAATAATGGACGGGCTGTCGCAGAGTTGCTGACTGCAGACTATACGGTGGGGACAAATGGAGAAAAGAGGGAGCGGCCCGCTCAGCACGGCAAGACCGGGTTGCTGACGATGAAGGGGTTTATGAACGGCAAGCCAGGGCTGCCGCACTTTAATTATGCGGCGATCGTAGCCGAGAAGTTTCTAGATTACTCGTTCGAGGTGCCTCCCGAGATTGTGGAAGCAAGGCAAACGGCGACGGCAGCCGGTACGACCGATCCGAAATCGTCCTGCTACTCTTGCCACAAGGTGTTGACGCCGCTGGCCTACCAGCGATTGCGATGGAAAGACGACGGCACATACGCAGAGCAGGCAGATGGCAAAGCGATCGACGATACGGATAGAGGAGCCGTTGCGTCGTATCCATTTAAGGGGCGGGGAATGGAAGCATTTGCCGCGCAGGCGGTCGAGTCGGAGCGCTTTGCGCGCGCTATGATCAACGTCCACTTTCTTTTTATGAACGGACGGCTCATGCGCTGGCAGACGGATGAGAGGGAGACCTATCTGCGCCTGCGAGCGACTTACGAGCGGCATGGCGGCAAGATCAAGCCCATCCTAAAAGCGATCTTGCTAGAGCGGGTCGCTCGATAGGCTATCGATCTCTTCTCGTTTGTTGGCGATGATCTCGGAGAGTTCGGAGAGAGCCGATTTGAGCGAGGCCAAGTGCCCGGGATGGAGGGAATCGACTTCCAAAAGGTCCAAGTATCGGGCGAAGCTCTGAATGTGTACCGCCGGGCCGGTGATGGCTGGTCGAACTGCGGCCTTGCCTATAGGCTCGGCAAGGAGCTCTTGTGCGAGTTCGGGCGACTGGGTCATGCTGCGCACAAGGCTTTCGGCTTGTGCAGAGGTGAGCCCCTCCTTGCGAATCTTGTTTGCCAGTCCGCGCTGCAATTCAGGCGTTTCGTTCAGGTCTCTCAAACTTCTTGCATGCGACTCGGTCAAGGCTCCCGACGCAGGCCTGCCTTGCGAACTGATCACCTGTTCTGAGATTTCCTCTGGAAGTTCCAAGATGCTGAGCGCATTCCGCACGCTGCGTTCGCTGAGCCCGAGCATGTTGGCAATATCCGTCGTAGCCAGGCCTTGGCTGGTTTTTAGGGCGGCCAATCCTCGTGCTTTCTCGAGCGGCGACAGATCTTCTCTTTGAAGATTCTCTATCAGTTGTTCAGCGGCGATCTCGGCAGGATCGATCTCTTTGACAATGCAGGGGATCTGTGTCAGCCCGGCCGATTGGGCCGCGCGCCAGCGGCGTTCGCCGGTTACTATCTGGAACATGTCGACGCTGTGCAGAGGGCGGACGGTTATCGGATTCAGCAGGCCGTGGCGGCGAATGCTGTCTGCCAGCCCCAAAAGGAGTTGTTCGTCGTATTCTTGTCTCGGCTGATCGGGATCTTCGATGATTTTGTCAACGGGTATGGTCTGGACTTCCATGTGCGGGTTTTCTCCTACAGACTAGTTTACCCGGGGCTTTGTTTGGGGTAGAATCGACCGAACGATGACTGATCAACTTGGGATAGGGATCATTGGCGCCGGCGGAGTATCGGGCGCCCATGCTAAAGCCTACCAATACTTGGGACAGAAAACGCGGCTTGTGGCGGTGGCCGATACGGACGCCGATACCGCGAGAGCATTCAAGGAACGGTACCAGTTTGATCAGTGGACGACGGACTATCAAGAGCTGATCTCTCGCGAGGACGTTCACGCTGTGAGCATCTGCACGCCTCACCATCTGCACTGCAAGCATAGCGTGGACGCGCTGAACGCAGGCAAACACGTCTTGGTCGAAAAGCCGATGGCGATCAGTCTTGAAGAAGCCGACGCGATGATCGCAGCCAGCGAGCGCAACAACAAGAAACTCGCTGTTGTTTATCAGCTTAGAATGGAGCACGATGCTCGACGAGCCAAAGCGCTGATCGACAGCGGCTCGCTCGGCAAAATGTTCTATTGCGAGGCGGCTTGCCTTTGGTGGAGAAAGCCCTCGTACTACAGCGTATCGTGGCGCGGGTCTTGGAACACGGAGGGCGGAGGCGCCGTGATCAATCAAGCCTCGCATCACCTGGACCTGATGCAGTGGCTGCTTGGAATGCCCAAATCTGTGGAGGCGTGCGCGGCCGTTGTCGCCCACGACATCGAAGTTGAAGATTGGTGCCGGGCGACGCTCCAATGGGAGAACTTCCGCGGATCCTTTATCGCAACGACCGCAGCCGAACTGGAGAGCGACCAGAATCGGCTGATGGCGCTTGGGAACCATGCCAGCCTGCAGCTGTTTCCGTTCCGACCCCATTCCCGTAGCGACGAGCAACTTGGTCAGATTATCGACGTGCTGAAGAAGGTAGAGGACGCTGGGTTAAGCGGCCATGTGGCCCAAATCGCCGATTTTGTAAACGCCATTTCGAGGGACCTGAAACCCGCTGTGGATGGCTATGAAGGGCGGAAGTCATTGGAGTTGGCGACCGCCATTTACGAGTCGGCTTTTGCAGGCAGCATTGTAGAGCTGCCTGTTGCATCGACCTCTTCATGTTACACCAGTCTTGGAAAGCGGGAGGCCGCGCTCGCTGCGTTTGGCCGACGCTGACCTCGCTCAGTTAGGCGCCCCTTGCGCGCCTTATGGATGCACATGCGAGAGGTTAGAAATATGGGCACTGTACGCGTTGTTGTCGCAGAGGATGAGCAATTGACGCGCGAACTGCTCGTTGAACAGCTCAAGCAACTCAACCACATAGTCGTAGGAGAAGCCACTACCGGCGCTGAGGCCGTTCAGGTTACGGTCGAGAAGGAGCCGGACCTGGTCATTCTGGACATCCAGATGCCCGAAATGACGGGAATCGAAGCCGCCAAATCGATCATGGAGTCAAGACCGACCGCTTTGCTCTTCTTGACAGGCCATGCCGAGGAGGAGCTTGTCGAACAGGCGGTCGAACTCGGAGCCTTTGGCTATCTCTTGAAGCCTTTTCGGAAGCAGGAGCTCGGGCCGGCCATCGAGGTCGCCATCAAACGGTTTGGCGAGTTCCGTTCGAAAGACCGCGAAGTTTCCGACCTGAAAGAGGCGCTGGAAACCCGAAAGTTGATCGAGCGCGCAAAGGGAATCTTGATGGAACGGCAGAACATCAGCGAGGCAGAGGCGTTTAGGCGCATTCACTTTATGGCGCGCAATCAAAACAAAACGATGAAGGAAGTCGCCCAGAGCGTGATCATGGCGGCCGACATCTTGTAGCGTGCGCCTGCTACTAGCCTCGAACTCTCCTCGCCGGAAGGAACTTCTGGCCCGAGCGGGCTATCAGTTCGAGGTCGCGCCTCAGGACGTGGACGAGAAGCCCTTTCTGTCGCTCGCGCCTGCCCAAGAAGCGGCCATCCGCTGCGCCGAGGCAAAGGCTCGGTCTGCGTTTGAGGCCTGCGGCGGGGTCGTGCTTGCGGCCGATACGGTGGTCGAGATAGAAGGCGACTATCTGGACAAGCCGGTCGATGCGCCGGATGCCGCACGAATGCTGCGGCTATTAAGCGGCAGAGAGCATCGCGTAACGACCGGGGTTTGCGTTTGGTCTCAGAAGGGCAGCGACAGCCTTGCCGCGACGACAAGAGTGTGGTTTCGGTCGCTCGACGCAGAACTAATCGAGCGATACGTGGCGTCGGGCGAGCCTATGGACAAAGCAGGGGCGTACGGCATTCAAGATTTCGGCGCGCTGCTAGTCGAGAGAATCGATGGGTGCTACTTTAACGTAGTCGGCCTGCCCATTTCCAAAGCGTACGACCTCCTCGGCTCGCACGGCGCTCATCCTTCGTTGGTTCCTGTTCCTTAGGGTATTGTGTTGCCTCTATGAGTCTTTCGTCGCCCAAACTCACAATCTCAATCGTCAGTTGGAACGCGCCGGAGCATCTGGCGAAGTGTTTGGAGACGATTCGGCTCCAGCAGACGAGTTTCGAGGTCGAGACGATCGTTGTGGACAATGCGTCGAGCGAAGGGAACGCGGAGAGGGTGCGGCGCGACTTTCCCTGGGCTCGGCTCATTGTCAACGCAGAGAACCTTGGTTTTGGAGCTGGGCACAACAAGGCGATCGAGGCGGCGAACGGCGAATTCGTGTTTGTCTTGAACCCCGACACCGTGCTGCACGACGGCGCATTGGAGACTTTGGTGCAATTTGCCGAGGAGCATCCGGAGGCTGCGATCATCGGGCCCAAGCATCTTTCGCCTTTGGGCGATCTGCAATATTCGTGTCGCACTTTTCCTAATCCCGTTGCGGCGATGTTCAGAAACACGCCTTTGGGACGCTTCTTTCCCAACAATCGGTACACGCGAGACTATCTGATGACGGATTGGGACCACTCGTCTCCTCGCGAAGTGGATTGGGTGAGCGGGGCGGCGATGCTGATTCGTTCGGACTGGCTGAAGGCGCATGGAGGGTTTGACGAACGTTTCTTTATGTATTGCGAGGATGTGGACATTTGCAAACGAGCATGGGAGAGCGGCTGGAAGGTTCTGTACTGCCCCTTGGCCAGCTTGACCCATGTGATCGGCGCCAGCACGGACCGCGCGGTCAACAAGATGCTGATCGCGTTCCATGCAAGCATGTACAAGTATTATAAGAAGCACTTGGTCAACGAGACGCCCTTTTGGCTGAGAGCGCTCGCGCCGCTCGGATTGTCTTTGAGGGCGACGATCTTTATCCTTGCGAACTGGAGAGACGCCCTATTGAGAAAGGTTGCACCGAGGCTAGCTCAACCTAAGAGCCCGCCAAAAGATGCGAACTTGGTTGCGGAATCGACCAAGAGTCGCGACGGCGAGAAGGCTCCAGACCAACAGGCGTAGCGATGCGCCGCAAAGGTTTAGGAGACGGCAGAGCGCGGCGGCGGCCGGACCGTAACGCTGCCCGATAAACAGCGTTTTGCCTCGGTTGTAATGCGCGATCATGGCGCCGCGGTCGCCCTCGCCGCTTCCGCCCAGCGCGTGGACGAAGACGGCGTCGTGAACATAGTAGAGCGGCCCGACTTCTTTCCATAGACGGTCGCACAGATCGGTGTCTTCGCAGTATAGGAAGTAGCTTTCGTCCATTCGTAAGAAGTGGCCGTTTTTGTCTCGGCGCATCAGCAGAGCGGCTCCCATCAGTTGTTCGGTCTGAAAGGTCGAATCGAGTTCCGTTCCCTTGCGCCAGTATCCGCCAAAGTTGCCGATCTTCTCTAACAGGAACTGCTCGCAAAAGATGGCCCATAGGGTTAGCGCTCGGGCGCACGATGGCTGCACCCGACCGTCCGGGAAGAGCAGTTTGGGACCGCAACCGGCGGCCTCTGGATGCGCGTCCATGAAGGCGAGAAGTTTACCGATTGCTCCGGGCTTTGCCGTGCAATCTGGATTGAGCAGAAGCGCGTAGGGCGCGACGGCGCGCTCTAGAGCCTGGTTGACCGCCTTGGACAAACCGAGATTTGCCTGGTTTTGAAAGAAGAGGACTTCAGGAAACTGTGTCCGAACGATCTCTGCGCTCTTGTCTTGCGAGGCGTTGTCGACCACAATGAGTTGGGCTTCAACGTCGACAGAGCGCAGGCAGTCGGCGACGTGCCTTTCGCTGTTGTACAGGATTACGATTATGGAGAGGCGCGGCGAGTTAGGAACGGTGTCGCTCAGCCTCCTCGATCATCTTCTGGACTGCTCGGAGCTTGGCGTTCAGCATCAGCAGGTATGCCCACACTCCAGCCCAGATTATCAGTGGAACCGCGATCATTGCGACTTGCCAGTTCATTTGCTTTTGCCTCCAGAATGCCGACGTCGACTCGGCGACGATAGAGAATCATGACCGTTACAAAGTAAAGCGCAAAGGCCAAGTAGAGGGTCGTTTTGTATTCGATCGAGAGGGCGCTTCGATCCATCAGCGTGTTGGACGGATGCAGGCTGTCAGACATAATGCGGGGCAGCACGAAGATGAGAAAGGGCACGGAGATGGCGGCGAAAAGACCATAGCCTGCCGAGTAGGCCGCTCGCTGGCGATCGTCCTCGATGCTGCTCCGCAGAGCAAAGTAGCCGATATAGATCAACATTTGGATGAGGATCGTGGTTTGGCGCGGATCCCAGCTCCAGTAGGCGCCCCATTGCTGCTTGGCAAAGATCATGCCGGTAGCCGTAGCGAGTATGCAGAAGAGCAGCCCGACTTCGTTTGCGGCACAAGATCGGATGTCGTGCGTCCATTCTTTGGTGGTCAAATACCGAAACGCGAAGTATCCGCCCATAAGAAACGCGACAACGCAAAGGATGGCGGCAGGAACGTGATAGACGATAATCCTTGCGCTTTCTGGCTGGGTAAAGAACTGAGCAGGCGGCACCCAAAGCAACGCGAGAAAGACCAGCGCTACAAATCCAATGCCGATGACTGCGTCTCCAAGTCGTATCATGCTACTTCTCGCTCCATATTCTATCCAATAGCAACGAGGCGGCGCCGCACTGAGCAAGCGAGTAGCCGATCAGTCCCTGAATCGCCGTCCAAGAATTGTCGCCCAAGAGCGCCGCTTTGGTCGCAGCAATGGCCATGATCGTCCAAGGCAGAAGAATAGGAAACGCAGCGACTGCAAGCAACATACCCTTGGCAGAGGAGCGCGCAACGAGCGCGCCGCAAAAGGTTAAAGCGCTGACCAGGCTGGCGCCCCCGACAAGGAAGACCGCAACGAGAGCCATAGGCGAGGCAACGACTGGGACCAACAGAAGATAGTAGACGGGCAACGAGACAGACGCGATCACCGCAAAGAGCAGGGCATGGTAAAACCATTTGCCCCAGAACGCGCCCGCCCCAGAGACTATTGAGCGCAAGAAATCGGCGGTACCGGTCTCTTCTTCTTGAATAAAACCTCTGCCCAGGGCTGCAAACGATCCGAAAAGCAGGGCTACCCAGATGAGCCCCGCATGGTGTCCTGCAGCAAGCGGTTGACCGTAGGTGGCGAATGCGATCGCGACCACTGTCAGCAGCGCCATCATGATAGAGGAAGTAAGGCCGTGCCGAAAGCGAAGTTCGGCTACGACCTCTTTCCTAAACACGGCTTTCGCTTCTTTCGCCCAGGCAGAGGAGCCGGTTTCCAAAAGTCTTCTCCCGTTCGTCGTTGGTCGCAATGACCGTTATGCCCTTTCGATCGTCCAGTAAGTCGGCGAGGATCGCCTTGCCCTTTTCGTCCAAGTTCGAACCAGGTTCGTCCAGCAGCAGGATCGGCGGATCGCCCAATGCAGCCATAGCCAGGCGCAGTCGCTGGCGAAGGCCGGTAGAGAGTTCGCGGGCTAGTTGGCGCTCTCTGGCGTTGAGGCCAAATCGATCGAAGTGTCCTCTCGCAAGTTGGACGCCGCGAACGTCGGCTATGAAGCGGAGATGTTCTTCGACCGTGAGGGTAGCGTACAGCGACTGTTCGACGGCCGACCATCCAATGAGCGAGCGTCGCGATTGGGCTTTGTCGCCATTTAGCAGGAAACTAGTTCGGCCTTCGCTGGGTTCGACAACGCCTGCCAGTATCTTGAGCAGCGTACTTTTGCCGGAACCGTTTTCACCGACGATCACTAGCGATTCGCCGCTGTGGATCTGCAGTTCAAGACCTCTAAAGAGCCATCTTGGGCCGTATCGTTTGCCCAAGTCGGCGCACTCGACCAAGACGTTGCGGTCCATCATTGAGCGGTTACGATCAAGACGCAGCCTTCGGGTCTCATGTCCCAACGGACGAGCGCCGTCCCGTTTTCTTGTCGGATATTGAACTGTGCAGGATTGCCCGTAGCATCAAACATCTCGATTTTGGCGCCCTTGCCGAGGGCGATGCGGGCCGCGCCCGGTACGCCCAGGGGGCCGCGTAGATAGTAGCCGCTACGGCTGGCCGTCTCTTGCACAAGGGTCGCTTTTCCGGTTGAATGCAACAGCGCCGGCTTGGAAAGGGAGTTGGAGACGTGAAGCAGGAGCTTAGGCGTCTTGATAGGGATGGTTGGATCTTTCATCACGGCGAGGTTTGGATCGAGCGCGTCGACAAATAGTCCTTTTAAGGCGGTTGGGGCGGTTGTGGCATAGATGGCATGCCACTCTCCGCGCTTGGCGATGTAGCGAGGGCGTTCGATGTAGCGAAGATTGGCGCGCTGGCAAGCGAACTTGACGATCGACCTCAAGGCGTCGTCCGACTTGGGATACCGACCGAAGGCATCCGGCGCAATGCCGACAAAGACGATGGCGCCTTGGCCGGCCGGGGCGACAAACCCCAGCACGCCTTCGTCCGATTCGAACAGTCGCTCGTAGTTGGGCGCATCGGCGAAGGTCATGGGTTCGTCGTTCCGTAATTTCAGGCCTTGCAAGTCGGGTTTAAGGGCGCGGACAGCACGTTCGGGGAAGGGCGGCTGCTCAGAAAGCGAGACTTCCCACTGTTGCGCGATTTCGAAGCCGATTTGCGCTCGGTCGGCCTTAGGCAGGTTGAAGCGGTAGGTGAAGGATCGGTTGCCATCGGCGAATCGGCCATCGCGGTTGGTCTTGCTGCCTTGGTCGGCATATAGGAAGATTTCTTCGATCTGGCTGCCGGTAAAGAAGGCGGCTCCCACTCGACCGTCCAGTTCGAGTCGGACTTGGCGGATATGGGGGCCGAAGCCGTCCGATGGATAGGGGTCGTTCAATCTTAAGTAGACGCTCTTGCCTTGACGAGCCTGCTCCGCAAGGTCGAACCACACCCAACGACGAGCATTGTCTTGGGTTGGCGCCGGGCCGTGCCTGCCTAACTCGATCCATGTGGACTCGGCAATTGGATCAATATACGTTTGTCGAAGTTTGGCCTCGATGCCAAGCATTGCGAAGAGCGCTTCGGAAGGCGTTTGGCGACCTTGCTGCCGCCACCACGATTCAGGCATGTCGTTGTACGGGTCCGTCCCACCGAGCAGCACCAGCACGTTGCCGCGCTTGACCCAGTCGGCCAACGCTCGGACGTGCGGTTCGTCGGGCTTCATGTAGTCAAAGCTTATCAGGCCCACCCTTGCGCGCGCGGCATAGTTAGGCTCGGTCATGCGCTCCATTGATAGCATCTGTACGGGGATACCGCGCTCGATCAGGGGAAATGTTTTGGCAAGGAAGCCTTCAAAGCGACTGATAGACGGTTCTCCGCGCTGATAGGCCATGGTGTCGGAGAAGAACGCGGCGACCCCGTTCGTGCCGGCATCGAGAGTTGCATTCGAACGGGCCGCCGACTCCAATGCCCGAATCCCGCTGAGAACCGTCGTAGCATAGTCGGTTGGGACGCGGCCAAAGATTCGCTCGGGCCAGGGGAGAACTTCGAATTGTTGGGCTTCAGTAAAGAATAGTGACGCTACCAGCGTGGTCGCATAGAGGCGTCGGCAATCTTCGATCGCTAAGGTTGGAGCGTCGGAGAGCGGGTCCATCAGAAACCAAAGGTTCTTGCCCGTGCCTCGCGTCAGGCCTGCGAGCGATGCGTATTCGGCGTACGATAGCAAGAACGGTTCTTCGGGGTATCGGCCCAGATCGATTTCGGTGCGCACGGTGTCGCTCCAGACCTGACCGATCGCGTCTTGCACGAGAGGATTGAGCAGGGTTTGATGATGAGCAAAGGCAATCCGCCAAAAAGGATAGTTGATGGGGCTGTGAACGGCAATCATGCGGCGCGCATTTGAGAATGGCTTCAAGATCGAATGGGTCATATCCGCCATCAGTTTCGCTTTGAACCGATCCGTCTGCCAACGGGCGGAAGGAGATGAATGGGGAAGCGGCGGGTCGGCGCCGAACTGGTCGCGCCAGAGCGACTTGAAGGCCTCTTCGTAACCGGCGTCGGCCCAATACTCGGGCTCTTCGGGCGCGATCGCGGTGGAGCCTGCTTGGATCGCCTTTCGATAGTAATCTAACTGCGTTTGAAGGCGGTCTTCGGTCGGCGCCAAGTAGAAGCTATTGGCAATGCTGATAGCGGAGCCGTCTGCGCGTCTCTGTACGTTTTGCGGATTGGCCTCGGCATACGGTTGGTAGTCTCGAAATCCGCCCATGGTTTGAACGCGATAGCCTCGGTCGGCCCATCCCTTTATCCGGTTGGCATCGCTTGAATAGACGAGCACGGCGTCTGTGAAGAGGTCTAACTTCGGCTCGTAAGGCGCCCCCGTTTGGAATGTGGAACGGGGAGATGCCGGCGGTTTTACGCGCACCTGGCTGCCCGGCCCGCCGACTAGCCTTTCGATCGCATCGCCATAGCCGCTGTTGTCCAGATCGACGTCTTCTGCGCTAAACGATGCCGAGTAGAAGACCATCCTTTGTCCCCGCCCGGCAGAAAGATTAAGGCTGACCGTTTGCGTCGGCGGCGATGTTGGAAGCGAGAATTCGATTGCGCGCGTGTCGGCTTTGCCCGTAAGCGCTCGCGATAGAATCAGTTTGCCGCCAGATGAAATCCTTGCCGTTCCAGCGCCTGCAGACGTGAGACTGATCCGACATTTCATACCGCTGAGAGCGCGGAAGTTGACGGTCATTTGTGCGTTGGCAGGGACTATTCGCTCCCCATTTTGAAATCGCGTGCGCGCGTTGAGCGACATTGCGCCAGCTTCGCTACCGGCCTTGACGCTGGATGAAATCTTGGCCATCTGGGCGGGCGAATAGTGGAATAAAAGGAAGAGAAGCAGGGCAAGAACGGAACGCATCCCCCTGATGATACCTAAGGCTGTGCGAACCCTACTACGTCGTCAAGCGTATAATAAGGCAGAACCCGCATGAAACGAACCTTGATTCTATTGGCGATTGTCTTGCAGGCCGCGCTTGCGTGTCAAGATCCGCCTCCGGTCGATCCTAAGATGAAGGAGGCGATCGAGTTCGGCACGTCCGCCGCCGCCGAGATCGAGAAGCAGTTCAAGATTGTGAGCGATCCGGCGATGAACGAGCGGGTGAGCAGGATCGGCCAAGCGCTGGCGGAGATTGCGCGCAAGACTCCCGTAGAGGCGCACTGGGGCGAGGAGCGCGGGTCTCAATTCGAATACAAGTTCAAAATACTGGACGAAAAGGACGTTAACGCCTTCTCGATTCCGGGCGGTTTCATCTACGTGCACAAGAGCCTGTTGGACTTTGTTCAGTCAGATCACGAGCTTGCGGGGGTACTAGCGCACGAGATCGCCCATGCGGCGCATTACCATGTGATGAAGCTGATCGCAGAAGACAACAAGGTTAACCGCCAAGTCATGCTGCCTGTGCTGATCGGCGCGCTGATCGGCAAACTTCCCACAGAGGATACGATCAATTTGTATCAGGGCGCGGCGTTGTATCGGGTGGCCAAGATCAACAGTTTTGGTCAAGAAGCCGAGATCGACGCGGACATGACGGCGATCGAATACCTGCGTCGTTCCGATTACAATCCGGTCGGGCTACTGACCTTCTTGGAGCGTTTACAGGCTGAGGAGCGCAAGCGGCCCCAGTTAGATTGGGGTGTTTTTAGGACGCATCCGCCGACCCGAGATCGCGTCAAGAGCGTGCTCGGGCACTTAGCAAAACACAATTTGCCAGTCAAGCGACGAGAGGTCAGCCCGGGATTGAGGATCATCGCCAAAGAGCTCGCGCCCGACCGATTTGAGGTGCGGCTCGAGACCATCAGCATCTTTACGACGGCAGAGAAGGATAAGGCCGAGAAGATAGCCCTTCGGCTCAACGCCGCGCTCGACGACGGTCTGGAGCTTTATGAGATTCAGATGGGGACGGATGGCCGCTCCGTGTTTATGCGCGGCGAACCATTGATCGAGGTATCCGAGGCGGATGCGAAAGCGGCGGGCGACGCGGCCGAGAATCTGGCGCGCGCCGCCCGCGAGGCGATCCGAAGGCTTCTGTGGGCCGATGCCGTTCGTCGATCTTAGCTCTTAGGGACAGCCTTGGCCAAAACCGGCCAACACCGTCGCTAGGTCCGTATCGTCTACCACTCCGTTCTGGTTGATGTCGCCGAGCAGCCGGTCGCCAGTCATGCCGAACTGATCCAGCAAGATCGACAAGTCTGTGTCATCGATACAGCCGTCGTTGGTGATGTCGCCTGGCATGGGAGGTCCTACCCGGACGTTATCGATGTACCAGATGTCGTTCGTTTCATTGACGTTTACGCCAAAGCGAAGTCTAAACTCGTTATGCCGACCGGCGGTCGGGAAGGTGAAACGGTAGCGCCTGACAGAATCGCCCGTCGTCCATGGCTCAATGGTCGCTATGTTGACCCAACGCAAGTTGTTCGCCCAATAGTCGACAATGAGGGCGTCTCCCGGCTCGCAACCTTGAGACTGCGCCAAGAAACTGGCTTCGGTGTTAGAGGGCGCGCCGCCCATGAGGATGAAGTGCGTCCTGAGGTCGTCGTTTCTCAAGGCATTGTTCGGTGTGAAGGAGTTGTCCAAGCGTACTCGCCATGGCTCTCGAAAATCGCTCGCGGTGGCGATAGTCGGGCCCTGGACATAGACCCACTTGTTAGCATCAAAGGAACTAGTGGGGAACGAGTCAAAGAAAGGAAGCGGGATCGGCGCGGGTTCGACAGTCAGACAGGTTCTCGAGTTTCGGAAGGTTGTAATGCTGTTGCGCGATCTCGTTCCAAACGTGGTGCAGTTGCCTGCGCAACCGCCCAGTCCGCTGCACATGATGTAGCAATCGGCGTCGCCGTTGCAGTGGCTGGCGCTCCAGTTGTGGCCCAATTCATGGGCGGTCAGACACGTTCGACTGGTCATGTTGGTCGTGTAGCGCGACTCGGAAACGCCATAACCGCTGCCTTGAGACGTGCTTGCACAGATCGTGCTTAGGTAAGCGATGCCGATAATGTTGCTATCGATATCCTTGCCTGTAAATAGGTGCGCGATGTCTCGCCTCACGAATGGAAGGTTCGTGTTCCAGTGGGATCGGAATTCTCCAAGCAGGGTGCTTGAGTTGGTGCTTGTATAAGGATCAGGTTCGCCGGTTCGAACGATAATGGTGGTAACTTCGTATGAGATGTCAACGGTGTTCTCATAGATGGTCTCCACATTATTCATAACCAGTTCGATATCGTTCACCGTGTTGGGAACGCTATTGCCGTTTCGCCCATAGAACTCGAAATCGGCGTCTATGGCAACATCGCAAATCATGTCGCCTGTCAACTGAATATTGGCCTCGAAATTTGCAAGTTGCTTGAGCCAGGCTCGATGGTCGGGCTGATCGATGTCGTCCGCGCCGCAGCGATAGTTTTCGGTCTTTCGCACGTCGCAACCTTGATAGACGACGTGCATCTTTGGGTCTGCGGTCGGGTCAAAGTCGATAAGGGGCTGAATCCAGTAGGTTGTATCGCTACCGATTCGGATTTGCGCGTTCAGCCGACCGTCGATCAAGTTGCCAGCGACGAGAGAATCTGGGTAGTCTCGCGCTGTACCTCTAAAGGTACGCGGCGCAGGCGCAGGATGGTCCACAAGTTTTCCGTCGGCGCCTTGGACGAGAAGTCGGAAGTCGTCCGAGCGCATTGTATAGGGACGTACGAGGAGCGCTCGATCCATGTCGGCAAATCGAACCACAAGGTCGATTTCGGCTTCCACGCGATCGGGCAATTCAAGCCGAACGAGCTCGCACTGGGCGAATTCGGGCAGTTTCGGTAATTGTTTCGGAGTTGCGCTTCCTGGTTGCGCCGCGGCGACAGCGATCGCCGCAAAGCAAAGGACGGAGATCAGAATCCGGTTGCTCATAGGGCCTCCTATTGCCTTGGTCTCGTTAGGAATTGTACACCAAGTTCTTGAGGAAGGCCCCCTCAAAACCCGAAAGATATGCCATAATCTAAGTAACCCTACACGCGGGAGGCGCACGATGCACAAAGCAATCAAGGTTGGAGTACTGACCGGAGCGTTGGTTCTGGTCGCTGGTTTATTCTTTTCGTCCGGCAGCGCCGAGTTGGCCAAGGGGCAGAAGATGCCCGCAGCCGCGCTCACGGACATCAACGGCAAAGAGGTCAAGATCGGCAAGACCGGTCGAGTAGCCTTGGTCGACTTTTGGGCGACTTGGTGCGGTCCTTGCAAGGCGGCTATCCCCCATCTTCAGGATCTGCACAACAAGTATGCCAAACAAGGCGTAGACATCATTGGCGTTGCGCTCGATTCGGGCGCTCCGAACGAGGTCAAACAGTTTGCTAAGGAGTGGAAGATGACCTATCCGGTCGTGCCCATGCCCAGCGAGCGCGTTGACAAAGAGATGATGTCGAAGTTCAAGGTCGAGGCTTTTCCGACCATGTATATTGTGGACAAGAAGGGCATTATCCGCTTTGCCCATACGGGCTTTAGCAAGGACGACGTTGCGAAGTTCAACAAGGTGATTGGAGATCTGCTTGCGGAATAACGTTCGAGGGCCGCTCTTGACAATAGCGGCCCTCCTTCGATATAATAGCGCGGATTTGGAGGCTACTGCAATCGAGGCGTCGTGGCAATAGATAGGCAATTTCGCATCAACGAGCGCATAACCGCTCGCGAAGTGCGCGTTATCGACGATGAGGGCAATCAGTTAGGCATCATGCCCTCTCGCAAGGCTCTCATGATCGCCCGGGAAAAGGGGTTAGATCTCGTCATGGTGTCTCCTACTTCGAACCCGCCGGTCTGCCGTATTTTGGATTTTGGTAAGTTCAAGTACGAGACAGAAAAGCAAGAGCGGGAGTCGCGCAAAAAGCACAAACAGGCCGAACTGAAGGCCATTCGCATCCGACCGAACATCGACGACCACGACATTGCGGTAAAAGTTCGTCGGGCGATCGAGTTTTTTCAGGATGGCGATAAGGTAAAATTCACTCTCATTTTTCGAAGTCGAGAGATTACGCGGCCCGAACGCGGCCATCAGGTGCTCGAGAAGATCGTCAAACTGACGGAAGAGTACGGCGCGGTTGAAAAGCCTGCTGTGGCCGAGGGACGCACGCTGATCATGAT
Source organism: Armatimonadota bacterium (assembly GCA_013359125.1). Taxonomy (NCBI): domain Bacteria; kingdom Bacillati; phylum Armatimonadota; species Armatimonadota bacterium. The sequence continues at coordinate 76,978 of JABWCR010000004.1, forward strand.
CATGGCGCCCAAAAAGGGCGCGACCAAACCCGCCGAGAAGGCGGCCTCGACGGGAGGTAAGGAGAACGATGCCGAAGCTGAAAACGAACAAGTCGGCGGCCAAGCGGTTTAAGAAAACTTCGACCGGCAAATTGATGCGGCGCCATGCCTATGACAGCCACCTGTTTTTGCACAAAAGCGGGAGCCGCAAGCGCAGACTGGCCCGCGAGGGCGAAGTATTCAAAGGCGAATTGAAGCGAATGTACCGCCTGATGGGCGGCAAAAAGTAATAGCGCCGAATTTAGACGGAGGACGCACATGCCACGAGTGAAAGGCGGGATTGTTACCCGACGACGACATAAGAAACTGCTAAAGAGGGCCGAGGGCTACTTTAGCGGCAAGAGCAAACTGTACAGAAAGGCGCACGAGCAGGTGATGAAGTCCCTGATGTACGCCTATCGCGATCGTCGCGCAAAGAAGCGCGAGTTTCGCCGTCTTTGGATTCAGCGCATCAGCGCAGGTTGCCGAAGCATGGGCGTCAAATACAACGAGTTGATCCATTCGATGACCGAGAAGGGCATGGCGATCGACCGCAAAATGCTTGCCGATCTGGCCGCTCGCGATCCGCAAGCATTCGAGCAATTCGTCCAGCAAGCGCGCGCTTAGTGAATGGACGTTATCGGCGAAGCGCTGAAATCGGCCAAAGCCGAGATTGCTTCGGCCTCAACTGTCTCTGACCTAACTTCCATCGAGCACGCCTACTTAGGCAAGAAAGGCGTGCTCAGCGTTCTTACAAAAGAGATTCCAATGCTGTCGGCCGATCAGCGGCCTGCGTTCGGCCAGCGGTTGAACGATGCTCGACGAGAGGTCGAATCGCTGATCGAAGACCGACGCGCCGTGTTGCTGGCAATAGAAACGGCCACGGCGATCGAGCGCGACAGAGTGGACGTTACCTTCCCCGGGACGGCGCATCGGAGCGCAGGGCGACATCCCTTGACGATTACCGCCGCACGGGTCAAGGCGGCGCTGATCGGCTTGGGCTTTGAGTTCCTGGAGAGCCCCGAGATCGAAAAGCACGAGTACAATTTCGGCGCGCTCAATTATCCGGACGATCATCCGGCGATGGACGAACAGAACTCTTTCTTGCTGGCCGACGGATGGCTTCTGAGAACGCAGACAACGGCCGTGCAGGGCAGGGCATTCGAGACGAAAAAACCACCGATGCGATGCGCAATCATCGGTCGCTGTTTTCGATACGAAGCGGTCGATGCGACGCATCACCACACCTTTCATCAGGTAGACGCTTTCATGATCGATCGCGGAATCAGCATGGCGAACCTAAAAGCCACGCTGGGTCAATTTGCTCGCGCAATGTTCGGCCCCGGCGTCCGAGTGCGATTTAGGCCGGACTTTTTCCCGTTCGTCGAGCCGGGCGTCGATTACAGCGTGTCCTGTTTCTTCTGCGATGGACAGGGCTGCGGGATTTGCAAGAAATCTGGCTGGATCGAGTTGGGCGGCGCAGGACTGATCCATCCGAACATCTTGGAGCGGTACGGGATCGACCCAGAAGAGTGGTCCGGGTTTGCCTTTGGCCTCGGAATCGAGCGGATACCCATGCTCCAGTACGGCGTGGACGATCTGAGGCTGTTTCTTGAGAACGACCTGAGATTCTTAGACCAGTTTAGGAGTTTGGGCGGCTAATGCGCGTCCCTATCGACTGGCTTCGGGAGTTTGTGGAGTTTGACTTGCCAACCGCGAAAGTGGCCGAGCGGCTGACGATGGTCGGGCTGGAAGTAGAGCGCGTGCTGGAACTCCCAGAAGGCGAAACTTTGGCGATCTACGTTACCCCCAATCGCGGCGATTGCCTCAGCATCTATGGCATTGCAAGGGAGGTGGCCGCATCTCTCGGGAGCGAATGCAGAACGACCGAGTTGTTCGAACGCGCGCGAACAGGGTTTGGCAGCAGCGCTCAGGCGACAACTGCGTCGAACGAGAAGGCAAGCATTCAGATCGACGATCCAAAACTTTGCCCGCGATACTCGGCATTGGCGGTATCGGGAATCCGAAACGGCGCATCGGACTCGCTCATTCAGAGACGTTTGATCGCGGCGGGCATGAGGCCCATATCCAAGGTAGTCGATGTTACGAACTATGTCATGCTCGAATTGGGACAACCGCTCCATGCTTTTGATCTGAGCAAATTGCCAGGCGGTCGCATCGTAGTCAGGCAGGCTCAGTCGGGCGAGAGGATAAGAACCTTGGACGATGTAGAGAGGCGATTGGCGCCGCCGATGCTTGCCATCTGCGACGAATCGCGTCCGATAGCAGTCGCGGGCGTAATGGGCGGTGGCGACACGGAAGTCGGACCAGGGACGACCGAAATCTTGTTAGAATCGGCGCATTTCGATGCCTCTTCGGTTCGTAAGACCTCTAAGGCTTTGAATCTTTCTACGGAAGCTTCGCAACGATTCGAGCGGTTTGTCGACCCGACGTTAACGGTGGCCGCCTTGCTCAGGACGGTTGAACTCATAGGCGGAGAGGCGACCATACCCCTGCTGGATGCGAACTCGGCGCACCTCGGCGCTCGGTCCTTGTCTGTGCGATTGAGCAGAGCCTCGTTGCTTCTGGGCTTTGAGGTTGACAAAGACGAGGCCGAAGGCGCGTTGGAGCGATTGCAACTCTCGCCGACCTGGAAGTCCGATCGTTTTGAGGTTCAGATACCGACATTTCGACCAGACTTGGCGCGAGAAGAAGATTTGGTCGAAGAGATCGGACGGATCGTGGGATACGAGCGCATTCCAGAAGCGCCGATCGTGGGGTCAGCGACCCAGGGCAGAGACAGCGAGGTCGGTCAGTTTGCCGAAAGGCTCAGAGGCTTGTTCGTTTCTGCGGGATTGCAGGAGGTTGTAACGCACACCTTGCAGAAACCCTCGCCGCTATCGGAGCCGAATCAGATCGAACTTCACAATGCCCAAAGCGAAGAGCTCTCGGCTATTCGGTCTTCGCTCCTTCCAGGGTTGACGGGCGTATTGAGCCACAACATCCGTCATGGCACGGTCAGCGCAGCGCTGTTCGAGATCGGCCGTACAGGAACTGTGAGAGACGGTTACGACGAGCGAATGAAGGTCGGGGTCTTGATGAGCGGCGATGTTGCGCCAGTGTCATGGAGAGGCAAGCCGCGCGAGATCGATTACTTCGATTTGAAGGGCGCCATAGACTCTGCGCTTGCCGGAATAGGAGCAAAGGCAGAGTATGCCAAGTCTCCAGACAGACGTTTTCATCCCGGTCGGCAGGCGTCGATTCTGTTGGGCGAAGAGGCTATAGGCACGATGGGCGAACTGCATCCCGATTTAGCACGGGCTATGGAGTTCCGACGCCGGATCTACATGGCAGAGTTGGATTTCGACGCTTTGCACCGTGCGGCCAATCTTCATGCAAAGTTTAGATCGTTGCCCAAGTACCCGCCTGTCTTGAGGGACGTTGCATTTGTGGTCGAAGAAAGCGCCCCTTACGTCGAAATCGAGCAGGCGTTAGTCGAAGCCGCGGGCGACCTCTTGGAAAGCGCCGAACTGTTCGATCGATACGCGGGCAAAGGGATTCCGGAAGGCTCCCATAGTCTGGCCTTTTCGCTAACGTTTCGCAGTCCAGAACGAAGCCTGACCGACGAAGAGGCGAACGCCGCGATGGAACGGATCGTCTCGATGCTGGGTCAGCGGTTTGGCGCACAAATCCGATCATGAGCGGCCGACAGTATGCGAGCCTTGCATCCGGCGGGCTTGACCCGTCGTCTCCAGCCATGCGCCTGTTTCAAAAGGCAAAACGGTTCGGCATCTGGAATCCTTGCGATATCGATCTGGCTCAAGATCGAGTCGAGTGGCCGCGGTTTGACGAACGTGAGCAGGATGTCATTTTGAGGCTCGTAGCGCTCTTTCAAGCCGGCGAAGAGAGCGTCGCAGTCGATCTCTTGCCGCTCATTGGGGTCATCGCATCCGAGGGTCGCCTTGACGAGGAACTCTATCTCGCTTCGTTCTTGTGGGAAGAAGCCAAGCACGTTGAGTTCATGCGTCGGTATTTGACCGAAGTCTGCCAAGCGAGCGGCGATCTTCATGCCTATTCCACGCCTAGCTACGAAGCCATCTTTGGCGAGGCATTGCCGACAGCGCTACAAAGGCTTCGAACCGATTCCAGTCCGCGCGCTCAGGCCGAGGCTTCGGTCATTTACAACATGATCGTCGAAGGCGTCTTGGCAGAAACGGGCTATCATGCCATCTTCACCACTTCGGATCGGCTGGGGATACTCCCCGGGCTGCGCCGCGGTATGGAGTTGATGATGCAGGATGAAGCTCGACATATCGCCTATGGAGTGTTGCTGCTATCGCGCCTTGTCGCCGAGCATCCTGAACTTTGGGAGCAGATCGAAGCGAAGCTTCAGGCTTACTTTCCGTTGGCCGCGGGGGTTATCACGGAGGTGTTCGATCATTATCAGCCCGACGTGCCGTTCGGATTGGATTACCAGGAGTTCTTGATGTATGCCATGAATCAGTTTGAGCGCCGGTACAATCGCCTTTTGCGAGCTAAGGGGCGGGGAGCGGACGCCGCAATGCAACTGGCGCACCAATCGATAGACGAAGAGGAGAACTCGCCATGAAGATGGTTACGGCTTTGCCACAATCCGAGCAGTTGGCCGTGCAGACCGCCATGATCCGTCAACTGTTCCCCAACCACGATATCAGCGTCGTTACGACGATGGAAGACTTGTTTCGTGAGGCGACCACCGCTGACGTGCTTGTATCGACGGCCTTCTTCCCGATCTCGAGCGACCTACTGAGAAGCGCTCCGTCTTTGCGCATGGTTCAGGTTGCAGGGGTCGGAGTCGATCACGTCGATATTGCCGTTGCGAAGGAACTGGGCATTACCGTCGCCTGCGTTACCGGCGCCAACACCGTAAGCGTAGCGGAGCACGTAGTGATGTCTGCGCTTGCTTTGATAAAGGGACTTGCTCCCGCAAACTCCGCTATGCACAGGGGAGAGTGGGCGCTGCCTATATGGATCAAGTCGGCGCGCGACATGGCTGGAACGACGTTTGGCATTTTGGGGATGGGTCGGATTGGTCGAGAGGTCGCTTTGCGGTTGCAGCCGTTTCAGGTTACTGTGCTCTACAACGACATCCAACCGATCGACGATGAGGAGCGATACGGCGCCACTTTCGTCGATTTTGACACGCTGATGTCGGAGAGCGACGTGGTTTCGCTTCATCTGCCTTTGAACGATGCGACACGGAAAATCATCGGTGCCGACGCTCTGGACAAGATGAAGTTTGGGGCTTGCCTGATCAACACGGCCAGAGCAGAACTGATAGACGAGGCCGCGCTGGCAAAGGCGTTGCAAAATAGGCTCGGCGGAGCCGCCATCGACGTTTTTCATCCAGAACCGCCGCCGTCCGATCATCCGCTCGTGGGCTTGCCTAACGTCATTCTGACGCCGCACGGCGCAGGCGTAACGCTGGAAGCGCAACAGCGGATCGCTCAGGGAGTCATTCAAAACGTGCTTCGCTTCATCGACGGGCGGCCGCTAGCGGACGTTGTGGTCGAGGGCTCGCGTTGACGGTTCGCGAAGCGGTCTTTCAATGGCTGAAAGAGCGCAAGGTCGATCGGGTGTTCGGCAATCCGGGTTCTACCGAACTCTCGTTCTTGGTCGACTTTCCGAAGGAGATACAGTATGTTCTAGCGCTTCAGGAGAGCGTGGCCACCGCGATGGCGGACGGGTATGCCCAGATGACGGGTCGCCCAGCCTTCCTAAACTTGCACGTTGCGCCCGGCGTCGGCAATGCGATCGGAGCGATGTTCAATGCGCTGAAAAACAAGTCGCCTTTGGTGGTAACGACTGGACAACAAGACACGAGGCACATTCTAAACGAACCGTTTTTGAGCGGCGACCTGGTCGGCTTGGCTCGACCTGTCTGTAAGCACGCGTATGAAGTTCTTAACCCATCGGATACAGCGCCTGCGCTCGAACTGGCCTATCGAATAGCCAATACGCCTCCAAAAGGTCCCGCGTTTGTAAGCATTCCAGTCAACTACTGGACGATGCAAGGCGATCCGGCAACAGTGCGCCAGGAGCATGCTTCTAGCGCGGCGGACGGATTGGATCGCGTTGCCGAAGCGCTGAACAGCGCTGTAAAGCCTGCGCTTGTGTTAGGCGCGCAGTGCGACGAGCCAGAGGGGTGGGAGGCTTCGATCGCGCTTGCCGAGAAGTTGGGCTGTGCGGTGTTTAGCGCGCCATTGGCATCAAGGATGGCATTCCCGACCAATCATCCGCTCTATCGGGGCACGCTGATTCCGGCGGCGCCTCGATTGTTGCAGGTCCTTGCGGAGTTTGATCTGGTTCTAGCGGTCGGGTGTCCTGTGTTTTTGGTCTACCCATACTTTCCCGGCAAACTGATCCCGCCAGGATGCCGCGCCATTCAGATCACGGACGATCCGACCGAAGCGACCAAAACCGTAGCGAGCGAGACTCTGATGGGCGATCCCGTTCAATCGTTGGTCGAATTGGCTGCGCTGGTGGAAGATAAGAAGCCGGCGCTGCCTTCCAAAGCGGTCGAGACAGCCAAACTCCGGTCGGAAGCGATGCGAGCCAAGCCGACCATGGGCGTTTCTTACGCGATGTATGCGTTGAGCAAGAATCTGCCGGACGGCGCAACGGTGTTCGACGAGTCGATCTCATCGACATTACAGCTTAAATCGCACATTGCGAGCGTTGGGCCTAAGCAGTATTTCACAGTGGCGAGCGGAGGCTTGGGCTGGGGCATGCCGGCTTCGATCGGCGCAAAGTTGGCCGAGCCGGATCGCCCGGTCGTCTGCGCGATCGGCGACGGTTCTTGCATGTACTCAATTCAAGCCCTGTGGACGGCGGCCCAGCAGCGCGCTGGGGTGTTCTATTACGCGATCAACAACAGCGGCTACTCCATTCTCAAAAGCTTCACCAAGGCGTTTTATCCCGGCGCAGAAGGCACGGTGCCGGGACTAGAGATACCCCAGTTAGATTTGGTCGCCTTGGCAAAAAGCATGGGGGTCGAGGCAGCCAGGGTCAGCGATCCAGAAGGGTTGGAAGCGGCCATACAACGGGGTTTGGCTTACGGCGGACCGTATCTGTTGGATGTTATGGTCGATCCAACCGTACCCAATCTGTTCTAGTCGAGCATCGGAATCTTGACGCCAGTTGCGCGCGCTGTCTCTATCGCTTGGTTGTAGCGAGCATCGGCATGTCGAAGAACCCCCATGCCCGGATCCGTGGTCAGAACTCGCTGGATTCGAGCGGAGGCTTCGGGGGTACCGTCAGCGACGATCACCATGCCTGCGTGCTGAGAGTAACCCATCCCGACACCGCCCCCATGATGCACGCTGACCCAACTGGCGCCATTGACGGCGTTGATCAACGCATTGAGAAAGACCCAATCCGAAACCGCGTCGCTACCGTCCTTCATCCCCTCGGTTTCGCGATTAGGCGAGGCAACGGAGCCGCAATCGAGGTGGTCGCGCCCGATCACGATCGGAGCCTTGAGGCGACCTTGAGCGACCATCTCGTTCATCTTGAGGCCCATCTTTGCTCTGTCGCCATACCCAAGCCAGCAGATGCGTGCAGGCAGTCCTTGAAAGGCAACTTGCTTTCTGGCAGCACAAATCCAGCGTTGAAGCCCTGCATCGTTCGGGAAGAGTTCCAATACGGCGTCGTCGAGCGCGGCTATGTCGGCGGGATCGCCCGAGAGCGCTGCCCATCGAAACGGCCCTTTGCCTTCACAGAACAGCGGGCGAATATAGGCGGGCACAAATCCAGGAAAGGAAAATGCCTGGGCGAACCCAGCGTTAAGGGCTTCCTGCCGAATGTTGTTGCCGTAATCAAAGACGACGGAGCCTCGCTTTTTAAGCTCGACCATTGCCTTAACATGAGTCGCGATCGATTGGGACGCCAGCTCTAGGTACTTCTTTGGGTTCGATCTTCGGAGTTCGGCGGCTTGTGCTACATCGTAACCGGAAGGCACATAGCCATTGAGCGGATCGTGTGCGGCGGTTTGATCGGTAACGATGTCTGGAACGACGCCTCGAGCCAACAGTTCTGGCAGAACGTCCGCTGCGTTGCCCAATAGAGCGATACTTTTGGGTTCTCCGGCTTCGCACGACTGGCGCGCGATGGCGATCGCTTCGTCAATGTCTGAAGTCCACTCGTCGCAATAGCGGGTCTCGATTCTGCGCTGGATACGGCTGGGATCGACCTCGATGCAGAGCGCGACGCCTTCGTTCATAGTGATCGCCAAGGGTTGGGCGCCGCCCATGCCGCCTAATCCTGCTGTAACGCACAGTTTGCCCCTTAAAGTGGCAGAAAACTCTTGCTTGGCTAACGCGCCAAAGGTTTCGTAAGTGCCCTGCAGGATGCCTTGCGAACCGATGTATATCCAACTTCCGGCGGTCATCTGGCCGTACATCATGAGACCCTGTTGGTCGAGCTCCCGGAACTTTTCCCAAGTCGCCCATGCCGGAACGAGATTGGAGTTGGCGATCAATACCCTTGGAGCGTTGGAATGAGAGGGAAGAATGCCAACCGGCTTGCCCGATTGGACAAGCAGAGTCTCGTCGTCGTTCAATTCCATCAAACTGCGTGCAATGGCGCGCAGGCATTCCCAATTGCGGGCCGCCTTGCCCAAGCCGCCGTAGACGATGAGGTCGTCCGGTTTTTCGGCGACTTCTGGGTCGAGGTTGTTCAAGAGCATCCGGAGCGCGGCTTCCTGAATCCAACCTTTGCAGTTCAGCTGGGTTCCAATGGGCGCGGACAACGGAACAGGGCCATGGGAAGAAAGCAGGCGGTCGATAACGGCATCAGGCATAAGAATAGGATACCCTTGGGTATTCTTGTTAGGCCGATGTTCGACCCTTCCAAATTGCGAATTCCGATTGTTGCTAGCCGCTACAACGGCGTCGTAACCGAGCCGATGGCGGCGGCAGCCCAACAAACCTTGATCGAAGCGGGCGTATTGCCAGAGAACGCGCCTGTTTTCTGGGTTTCAGGAGCATGGGAGATCCCGTTTGCCGTCCGCGAAGCCAAAGGCGACGGGGCAGTCTGTATTGGCGCGGTCCTGGACGGCGAGACGCGACATGCGGAATTCATTTGTAGCACAGTTTTGAGTTCGCTACAGCGCATAAAGCGACCGATCGGTTTGGGCATTTTGACCTGTTTGACGTTGGAGCAGGCGATGGAGCGAGCCGGCGGATTGCACGGCAACAAGGGCGCCGAGGCCGCCCAGGCGGTTTTGGACTTGATCAAGACTTGTGAGGAGATAGCAGAGTGGCGCGATACCAAGATATAGTTGCGATGGAGACTCTCGGCGCGGCGAAGTACCTGTCGAAACTGACGCGAGAGATGCCGGAGGAGAGATTGGGTTGGACGCCCTTAGGCGAAGGTCGGAGCGCGCTTCACCAGGTGGCCGAGTGCGCGGTGGTGGCGGATTGGGTTGCGAACGTCATCGAGAGGCGATCGACCGACTTTCTGCCCAAAGATCTATTCGGCGAGCTGAACAAGGAGGCCTCTTCGGTACAGGATGTAAAGGAAGCGGTTTCGAGGTTGATCGAAAACACAGGGCGATATGTGCGCTTGGTAAAGGAGTTTCCAGACGAGGAATTGGACAACGTCGTGCCCATGTGGACAGGCGATCAACCGATGTGGCGCGTGCTCAATTGGCACTATCGAAACATGATGTATCACATCGGCCAGATCAACTACATTCAAACGCTGTACGGCGATAAGGAGATGCGCTAGGCTTTGTCTGTTGCATAGAGTTCCAGTTCCATATTATAGAACTGGGTGGTCAGACCTAACAGCCTCATGCCCAGCCGCAGGGCGACGCGCTTGGACGGCTCGTTGAGAGGGTGGACGATCGCGTAGATTCGGTCTAATCCAAGGTCGCCGAAGCCATAGTCGAGCAGCGCTTTGCCCGCTTCCGTCGCATATCCTTGACCCCAGCAGTCGCTTCGCAAGTGCCAGCCCACCTCGATCCAATCGGAGTTGGGCAACGGTTTCAAAATGCCCGAGCCGACGATCTGGCCGTCGTCTTTGCGGATTAGCTTGCAGAAGCCATAGCCCGGCAGCACTTCCATGGCCTTGCATCGATCGGTCAATCGTTGATGCTGTTCTTCTAAAGTCTCGATAGGCTGGCCCTGCATGGGCGCCATGACTTGCGGGTCGCCGTAGATTTGGAAGGCGGCCTCGACATCTTCGGGAGTCCAGTCCGCAATCAGCAGACGCTCGGTCTCTAACGTTTTATCGATCAAGATCCGTATCCGCCTTTGTGCCTGCCGCCGCGCATTACGTGGAAGACGTGAAAGATAGCGGGGAAGAGCGCTTCGCAACTTTGGCGGGCTCCTTTTGTGCTTCCCGGTAGCGCGACGATCAGACTGCCGCCAGACATGCCGGCTATCCCTCGAGAGAGCATGGCATAGGGTGTGCGTCGTTGGCCGTACGCCCGCGAAGCCTCCGATATGCCCGGAATTTCGCGGTCGATCATTTCTCTTAAGGCCTCAACCGTCTTATCCCGAGCCGACAAACCGGTTCCGCCGACTGCAAGGATCAGGTCAAATCCGTGCTCTTTTGCCCAGCCGATTCTTTCGCGCAACAGGTCTGGTTCGTCAGGCAAAATCTCGTAGTGTTGCTCGCCGACATTTGGAGACTGTAGGAATTCCATTGCCGCTTTGCCTGCGCGATCCTCCTTTTTGCCCGCGGCTATAGTGTCGGAAAGCACGAACACAGCCGCCTTGATCGGGGGATCGAGCACGGCTTTGAAGTCGCTCTTGCCGCCAGACTTTTCTAAGAGCCGTATTGATTGGATCTCAATATTCTCGGTGTGCGGTTTGAGCATGTCGTAGAGGGTGAGCGCAGCGACGGAGGCTGCCGTCAGGGCTTCCATCTCGACGCCGGTAACCGCGATAGTCTTGACGCGGGCGCGAATAGCCAGCCCTGGCGACTCGAATTCGTACTCGACGTTCGCATAGGTGATGGGCAGAGGGTGGCAGAAGGGGATGATCGAGGGCGAGTTTTTGGCCGCCATCACTCCGGCAACGCGCGCGCATTCCAACGCGTCGCCTTTGTCCGTTGCGCGCCTTTTCAAAAGGTCGATTGCTTCCGAATCAAGGCTCATTCGCGCCTCGGCGACGGCTTCGCGCAAGGTCTCGTATTTGTTGGTAACGTCCTTCATGCTAACCGCCCATCACATGCATGGGCAACGGTTTGAGCGACGAACGGCTGTTAAGAGCGACGAAACCCTCCCATTTGGCATAGATCGCAACCCTGGCTATTTCGATAATCTCCTCGTCGGAAGCGCCGTCGCGCATGGCGTCGCGAAGGTTTGGGCCTCCGGGAGAGAAGAGACACGGCAAAAGCACGCCGTCGCTGGTGATTCTCACTCGATCGCACTGGTCGCAGAAGGGGTTGGAGATCGTGGATATGATGCCCAGAAGGGGCTTGCCATTGAGCAAATAGCCCCGCGCAGGATCGGACGGATCGCCTGCTGAAAGCCGGATGTCGAAGGCTTTGCGACCCTCGGCTAGGATGTCGGATTCGGTTATCGTCAGTTTTGGCTGCCATAGGCCGCGTCCGTCCAATGGCATGAATTCGATGAAACGTAGCACAATTTCTTGCTCAAACGCCCATTGCATCAAGGGCAGAATCTGATCTTCGTTCATGTCGCGGATAGCGACCGCGTTCACCTTGACCTTAAGCCCAGCATGGCGAGACGCCTCAATGCCGTCCATTACCTGCCTCAGGTCGCCCCCGCCCGTGATGCTGCGAAAACGGTCCGCATCGACCGCATCCATGCTGACGTTGACATCGTCCAGGCCAGCGCTCTTGAGGCTCGGCGCCATGTGTCCCAGTCGAACACCATTGCTGGTTAGAGAGACGCGCTCCAATCCATCGGCGCGTAGCGGTTGGAGCATCTCGATAAGCGTCGCGAGCCCAGATCGCAAGGTTGGCTCGCCGCCCGTTAGTCGAATGCGACGTATGCCTAACCTCCGAACAAAGATGGAAGCCAATCGAGCCATCTCTTCAAGGGTCAGCACCTCTTCCCTTGGCTTCCACACCGGTTCTTCGGGCATACAGTAGATGCACCGATAGTTGCAACGATCGGTAACCGAGAGCCTGAGCTTACGCTTCACTCGACCGAACTGATCGACCAACGGGGCGTCGTTTTGCATGGTTCGCTGTAGGATTATACCGGCGTTTAGCGGCAGGAGGAACGGATCGCGCGAAGAATTGGACGCTTGTAACCATGTTAGACACATTGCCAAAGGCGCTGTTCCAGAGCATCGACCAGTATGGCGATAAGCCGGCTTTGATGTATCGCGAGGGCAAGGAGTTTGTGCCCATCTCTTATCGACAGTTGGGCGAGCGGGTTTATCGGTGCGCGGCGGGTCTGTGGGCGTTGGACGTTCGGCCAGGCGATCGCATTTGCATCTTGTCGGATAACTGCCCCGAATGGGCGATCGCCGATTGGGCCAGCATCTGCCTTGGGGCCATCAGCGCGCCGATCTATCCGACTTTGACTTCGGCACAGGCAGCCGAGATACTGGCGGACGCGGAACCAAAGGTCGTCTTTGCCCGAGACGACAAGCAGATCAACAAACTCCACGAAGCTTTCAAGATATTGAAGTTTGGCGCCAGGATCGTCAGCTTCGAGAAGAACTCCTCGACCGACGCAGTAACGTTAGAGCAGCTGAGCGGTATGGCTTCTGATTTGGACGAGGCGACGTTTCGTCGTCGCGCTTTGGAGATCGCTCCGAGCGAGATCGCAACGTTTATCTATACGAGCGGAACAACCGGCGAACCGAAAGGCGCGATGCTGTCGCACAGCAACCTCATGTCGAATATTGAAGCCTCGTTGCAAGTGTTGCCGGTCGACCATAACGACACGCTGTTGTCCTTCCTGCCGCTGAGCCATGTGTTCGAGCGGATGGCCGGGCACTTTTTGGCGATGCGCATAGGAGCAACTGTCGCGTATGCGGAGAGCATGTTCACGCTGTCCAGCGACATGTTGTCGGTGCGACCGACCGCAATGCTCGCAGTGCCTCGATTCTACGGGTCGATAATGGACCGAATTCTTTCGTCGGTTGCCGATTCGCCCGGCTTGCGCAAGGCGCTTTTTTACCGTGCTTTGGAAGTTGGCAAGCAGTACTCGGAGCAGTGGCGCAATGGGCAGCACACCCCGTTTTTCTTGGGCCTTCAGCACAAGTTGCTGGACAAACTTGTGGGCGAGAAGATTCGGGCGCGCACGGGCGGGCGCATACGATTCTTTGCATCGGGCGGGGCTGCTCTGCCTCGCGATGTGGCCGAGTTCTTTCACGCGTTCGGCCTGCTGATCGTAGAGGGGTACGGCTTGACAGAAACCAGCCCGGTCATCACCATCAATACGGTCGAGGCGCCGCGTTTTGGAACCGTCGGCAAGCCGATTCCTGGAGTAGAGGTGAGAATCGCTGACGATGGCGAGATTCTCTCGCGCGGCCCCCACATTATGCGAGGGTATTACAACAAGCCCGAAGCCACTGCCGAGGCGATCGATAAAGACGGTTGGTTCCATACAGGCGATATCGGCGAATTGGACGCCGACGGGTACCTGAGAATAACGGATCGTAAAAAGGATCTCCTAGTTTTGGCCAATGGCAAGAACGTCGCGCCGCAACCGATCGAGAATCTCTTGAGATCGAGCGAATTGATTCAGGAAGCGGCGCTCTTCGGGGACGGCATGAGTCAGCCGATAGCCTTGATCATCCCTGACTTCGAGCGGATAAAGAAGCATGCGCACGATCATCAGATCGTTTTTGCGAACCTACACGAGCTGATAGAAAACGAGCAGATTGAGGCGTTGATCAAGGCCGAGGTGGATCGCGCCAATCGGCAGTTGGCCGACTATCAGCGAGTCCGTAGATTTCGGCTATTGCCCGAGCCATTCTCCATCGAGACGGGCGAGTTGACCCCGACGCTGAAGGTGAAGCGAAGGGTCGTGCTACAGAAATACGCGGCGATTATCAATGAGATGGCTTCATAGAGATGTCCCAACGCATTCCAACCGGTCCTGAGCGTCAGCAGCAGATCTACCAGGCTGGCGCAATGGGACGCAAGCCAACAATCCCCCTTTCGTACTCAGATCTGGAAGCTTTGGCAAAGTCAAAGCTGCCTCAAGAGGCCTACGACTACGTAGCGGGTGGCGCGGGTTCGGAAAACACGATGGCAACAAACTTAGCGGCGTTTGACAGATGGCGAATCGTGCCTCGAATGATGCGCAATGTGGAGCGCAGGGATATGGCAGTCGAGTTGGGCGGGCGCAATATGCCGGCGCCAATCCTGCTAGCGCCCGTGGGCGTTCTGGGGATCGTTCATCCTGACGCCGAACTAGCCGTCGCGCGGGCTTGCAAGGCGCTTGGTCTCACGATGATTCTGAGCACGCTCAGTTCGTTTACTTTGGAGAACGTCGCCGAGCTAGCGGCTCATCGCTGGTTCCAGTTGTATTGGAGCAACGACCAGGACATCGCGGCAAGCATGGTAGCCCGTGCAGAGGCCGCTGGTTTCGAGGCTCTAGTTGTTACTCTCGACACCCCGATCATTGGATGGCGCGAACGCGACCTGCAGAACGCCTACTTGCCTTTCTTGCAGGGCAAAGGATTGGCGAACTACTTTACCGATCCGGCGTTCTTGAAACCACTCAGCAAGTCGCCCGAAGAAGAGTTGCTGCCGGCGGTTATGCGATTTGCTCAGGTTTTCGGCAACACGGCTCTCACATGGTCCGACTTGGCATTTTTGAGGGGAAGAACCAAGCTCCCAATTTGGGTGAAGGGCATTCAGGCCGAGGAGGACGCACGGCTGGCCATCGACCATGGAGCAAACGGCATTATCGTGTCGAATCATGGAGGCAGGCAAGTGGACGGCGCGATCGGATCTCTAACTGCGTTGCCACCGATTGTCGAGGCGGTCAAGGACCGAGTCCCCATACTGTTCGACAGCGGCATCCGGCGCGGCGCAGATATATTCAAGGCCGTTGCATTAGGCGCAAACGCCGTGCTGGTTGGACGTCCTTATACTTGGGGCTTGGCGGTCGGCGGGGAGACCGGGGTTCGAGAGGTCCTCTTGAATCTGATCTGCGATCTAGACCTGACGATGGGATTGTCGGGATGCGCAACCCTGCGCGATGTGAAGGCGGATAGGCTTCATGCCGTATGAGCCTCTTCCATATCGCCCGCCAAGACGATCTCTCGAAGATGCGCGCAGGGAGCTCGACGAAAACTTTCAAATCATGGCGAGTCGTCGAAGCGTGCGCATGTTCTCGTCCGATCCAGTTCCCAAGGATATCATCGAGACGGCCATTCGCATAGCCGGCACTGCGCCAAGCGGAGCCAATCGGCAACCGTGGCAATTTGTAGCGATTAGCAATCCAGAGGTGAAGCAGAGGATTCGGCAGGCAGCCGAGGAGGCTGAACAAGAGTTCTATCTGCGAAAGGCGCCCAAAGAGTGGCTCGATGCGCTGGAGCCCCTGGGTACCGATTTTGTCAAGGAACACATTACGGCTGCTCCGTGGCTAATCGTCGTCTTCCGGGTAGATTACGTCGAACTAGGGGATGGCGGGCGATCGAAGAACTACTATGTGCCCGAGTCGGTGGGGATCGCAACGGGCTTCCTGATTCAGGCCCTGCATAGGGCAGGCTTGGCGACGCTGACCCACACTCCAGCCCCGATGACGTTCTTGAGGGAAATCTGTGGTCGGCCGCTCAACGAGAAACCGTATCTATTGATGCCGGTCGGCTACCCAGCAGACGATTGCACGGCGCCCAACGTATCGCGCAAGGCGTTGGCAGAGATTTTTGAAGCGATCGAATAACTGAGCCTGTCCATTTTACCGTTCTTTGGCCAATCTGAAGCAGTTACTGGGCAGATAGGCACGAGTTTTGCCACGATGAGATAGAGCCAGAAAACTCATATTCTCAACGGAGGCAGAACATGTTTAACCTAAAGACCGTTGCCGTGATCGCTCTTGCTTCGACCGCTCTCTTTATGGGCAGTCAGCGAGCCGAAGCGATCATCATTTTCAACTTTGACACCGTATACACGGGATTTACGCCGGACGGCCCGCCTGCTTGGGCAACCTTGACGATCGTCGATTTTGCAGCAGACGAAGTCAAGATGACCTTGTCTGCGAACTGGGACGGCTCGCTCTACCCGGCACAGTTCATACGAGACCTTTATTTGAACATTAGCCCCTTCCTAAACGCTACGCTGGTCTCTGGCAGCGTGTCTGGTCCTGCAGTGATCTCTGGCGTTTCGTCGTCTCTGGATGGCATCAATGGCGGCGCGGGCACATCGTACGACCATCGAGTCGACTTCCAAGTGGCTGGCGGTCCAGGCAGGCTCACTGGCGGCGAGACGGTATCCTGGCGCGTTACGGCTCCTGGATTGACCGAAGCGCATTTCCTAGCCACAGAGCCTGGCCAAGGACTGGAAGCTGGAATGCATATTCAGGGCATCACGGGCGGCCTGTCGGGTCACGTTACAACCCCCGAGCCGGCCAGTTTGTTCGGCATCGCATCGGGACTGATTGCTCTGGCGAGAGCGCGTCGCAATCGAAAGTAAACAAAAAAAGGAGCCTTGGGGTCTCTCAAGGCTCCTTTTTTGTGTCTCAGGCCTAGTAGTTTTGCCTGTTTTAGAGGTCGAATCTTGTCCCGGGAACGTTGCAAGGCAGCGTCATATTCTATAATGCTATAAGGTAGCGTGATTTCGACAATCCGCGCCACAAAAGGAGACAAGAAATGAGAACCGCAAAGCTTCTACTCGCCGCACTGTCGTGCGCAACACTGATGTTCGCTGGAGCCTATAAGGCTGACGCTATCGTAACGTACAACTTCAACGTCGTATACACCGGCGGCACTCCGGACGGTCCGCCTGCTTGGGCGTCGCTGACGATCACCAACTTTGATACCGACGTTGTTCGAATGTCGCTGACGGCCAACTGGGACGGCACCCTGTTCCCCGACCAGTTCATTCGGGACATGTATCTGAACATCAGCCCGTTTTTGAACGCTACGTTGGTTGCGGGCAGCGTGTCTGGTCCTGCCAACATTACAGGAGTTACCTCTTCTGAAAATGGGATTAACGGCGCTGCGGGAACGGCGTTCGATCATCTGGTCGACTTTCAGGTTTCAGGCGGGCCAGGGCGTTTGACCGGTGGGGAAACGGTATCTTGGAGGGTTACTGCTCCCGGACTGACCGAAACGCACTTTATGGCCGTTGAGCCCAATATGGGTCTGGAGGCCGGAATGCACATTCAGGGCATCACGGGCGGCCTGTCGGGTCACGTTACGACTCCCGAGCCTGCGAGCCTTTTTGGCATCAGCGCAGGTCTTTTGGCGCTGGTTCGCGCTCGACGCAACCGCAAGTAAGTAAGTCGGCACTTTGGGCGATCGGTCGTTCTCCGGTCGCCCTTTTTGCTGTCTAATCGCGGTTGGGTTCGTGGATGTAACGGACGAAGAAACGGCTAGCCGCATGGGCGATACAGTCGGCAAAACCTTCCGCTCTTAGATCGGCAGTGGCCAGGATGGCAGAATCGGGGGTCAACCAGCCTCCGTTGGCCAAGAACAGGACGTCGTTGTGAGCGTAATGGCCCGGTTTGGTCGGCACGGTCTTGATCGCCTCTTTGGGGTTTGGCGGGTAGGGATTCTTGACAATCGTGTTGAGGATGGGCGTTAGCAGTCGGACATAGCGCGCCAGCGACACTGCCAGTTCGAACTTGCCGAGAATGTCTTTTCCTCTGAAGTTGTCGGCGCTGGCCAAGCCGCGCGCTGTAACTTCCCAAACTGCCGAACGTGCCCAATCCGGATGTCTTTGGTCCAGGCGCCTTGCAATCCTTGGAGCGGTGGACACCGGTTTGCTCAGAGACTGGCTCAGCGCTCTTTCTAACTTAGCCATATAGCCGGAGAATGCCAGAGCGAATTCGTATCGCCTTAAGGGGTGTTTCGCTGCTGGATTGTTAGATGTTTTGGGAATGTCGAGGTGCTTTCGCACGCGATCCAAGTCGCTCAGATCGTCCGGCGGTTGGAACAGTCGTCTCATCGTCCTGCCTCTGCGATGGCCGGCATCTCGTCAAGGGCGCGACCGGTGCCGAGCGCAACGCAGGAGAGCGGGTCGTCGGCTACTCGCACTGGGATATCGGTCGCCTCTTGCAAGAGGCGGTCCAATCCACGGAGAAGCGCGCCTCCGCCGGTCAGGACGATTCCCCTTTCGATGATGTCTGATGCCAGTTCGGGCGGCGTCTCTTCTAGTGCCGATTTGAGTTTCTCAACGATATGGTTCACAGGTTCGCTCAAGGCTTCCCGGATCTCGGGCGAGTTGATTTTTACTGTTCGCGGTAGTCCAGCGACCAAGTCGCGGCCTCGAATCTCCATCTCGAGTTCGGGCTCCAAGCGGTAGGCCGAGCCGATCTTGAGTTTGATCTCCTCTGCCGTTCGCTCGCCCACCATTAGATTGTAGGCAGATCGAATATAGCGGCCGATGGCCTCGTCCATCTTGTTTCCGCCGATACGTAGGCTACGGCTCAGCACCATGCCGCCGAGAGATATGACTGCGATGTCGGTCGTACCGCCGCCGATATCGACGACCATGTTGCCGCCCGGCATATGGATGGGCAATCCGGCGCCGATCGCGGCGGCCATTGGCTCCTCGATCAAGTTGACCTCTCGCGCCCCGGCTTCTTTGGCGGCCAATTGAACGGCTCGTCGCTCGACGCCCGTAATGCCCGAAGGCACGCACACGAGCACGTGTGGCTTGAAGAGGGATCGTTTGCCCACGACTTTCTTGAAAATGTAGGAAAGCATCTCGAGCGTAATGGTGTAATCCGCGATGACGCCGTCGATCATGGGGCGGGTTGCGACGATGTTGCCAGGCGTGCGGCCCAGCATCAGCCTGGCTTCTTCTCCCACCGCCAGCACTTTGTTCGAGGGGCGAGCCATCGCAACGACGCTGGGTTCTCGCAGGACGATGCCGCGCCCCTTTTCATAGACCAAAAGATTGGCCGTGCCCAGGTCGATGCCTAGTTCAGGGATTAGGCGAAACATGCTCTCTCTTTCCTGATCGATCTGTACTAAACCGTTCAATATCCGCGCCAAGGCCTCGAAGTTTGTCTTCGAATCTCTCGTAGCCGCGGTCGACGTACTTCATGTTGTGCACTTCCGATTCGCCCTCTGCCGCCAGGGTCGCAAGCACGAGCGCTGCGCCGCCGCGAAGATCCTGCGCCCGCATCGATGCGGCATGGAGGCGGTCTACGCCTCGAATCACGATGGTTCGTCCGTCAGCATTGATGTCGGCGCCCATGCGCTGAAGTTCGGGCACATGGCCGACTCGTTTTTCATAGAGGGTCTCTTTGACCAGCGAGGCGCCGTCGGCTATCGCGAGCATAGCGCACATCGGTTGCTGAAGGTCTGTTGGAAAGCCGGGGTAGGGCATTGTGGTGATGTCTACCGCCTTGGGTCGGCCATGTCCCGAGATGCTGATCTCGTTGTCCCTCTCTTCAATTTCGACGCCGGCGTCTCTCATTTTGGAGAAAAGCGCCTGAAGGTGATCGCCATCGGCGTTCTTGAGGATTACTTGGCCCTTAGAGACCACTGCAGAGATCGCGAAAGTGCCGGCTTCCAGCCGGTCAGGGATGACATCGAACTCAACTTCTCGTTTGAGTTTATGGACGCCGTTTATGGTGATGGTTGGCGAGCCGACGCCCTCGATGTCGGCTCCGCAAGCGGCCAGGAAGCCAGCCAGATTGACCACTTCTGGCTCGGCGGCCGCATTCTCGATCGTGGTCGAGCCTCTTGCAATGGTCGCCACCGTCATCAAGTGCTGCGTTGCGCCGGCGCTCGGCAGGTCGAGGTATATCTTGGCTCCGGCAAAAGAATCGACAGTGCCTTCGTATTGGCCGGGGTCGGCAATAATGGTCGCGCCCATCGCTTGCAGGCCGTTAAGATGGTAATTGACGGGACGGTTCCCGATGTCGCAACCGCCCGGATCGGGCATAACGGCTCGGCCCATTCGTGCCATCATCGGGCCGAAGATGTAGAACGACGCCCGCATCTTTGCGACCAGATCGGTCGGCGGTTCGTTCTTGTCTAAGCCGGAAGTTTTGAGCGTAACAGACGATCCGTTCCAAGTAGATTTGACGCCAATGGCATCGAGGATGTCTAGCATGGTGTAGATATCTCGAATCTTTGGGACGTTGTTCAAGCGAACTTGACCATCGACCAGCAACGAGCCGGAGAGAAGCGCCAAGGCTGCGTTCTTGCTGCCCGAAATTGTAACGGCTCCTGACAGGGAACGTCCCCCGACGATGCGCGCGGCATCCAAGGTCGTCTCATCCATGATGGCCATCTGGCGAATTATACCTGTGAAGCTGGCTCGTCCAGGTACCAATGGATATTGGGTTTGGTGATCCAGGCAACGGGCAGGGTTTGGTCGCCCGATGCGGTTTGTTTCAGGATGAGTCTCTTTCGCTCTCCCGTAGCCAGGAACCAGACGTGTTTGGCGAGATTTAGGTACCGTGGCGTGAGGGTCAGCCGTTGGTAGGGCTTGAACGGCGCGACGGTGGCTGCGGCGAATAGATCTGTGCGCCTCGTTTCCTCGTCGCCCGGGAAAATGGAAGCGGTATGGCCGTCCTCGCCAACGCCGAGAAGCACCAAGTCAAGTCCATTCTGGGGCACGATTCGTGCGTAATTTTGTGCTACAACTTGCGGAGAATCCCGTTCAACGGCAAAAGGGAACAGGTCCTCGCGATCAGGTCTGATCGAGCTAAGCCACAATCGCCATGCCTCTCCAAAGTTGCTGTCCGGGCTATCGTAAGGCACGTATCGTTCGTCCGCCCAAAAGAAGCGAACGTTGTCGAGATTGCTGTTGCCAGCCGCAAGAACCTTGAAAATCGCTTGCGGGGTCGAGCCGCCGCTTAGGGCGATGTTGACCGTGCCATGTTGAGATGCGAACGAGATCAGGCGTTGCGCGACCGCCGTGGCGTACTCTTCTGGTTCGTAGATTGTTACTTCGCCAAACAGCATCCTATCGGCATTTTACCTATCGTACCGAGTATAATCGGAGGCACCAATCCTTTAGGAGGAGCAGTGCAAATGAAATTCGCATCTAAATGGGCCGGCTTGATCGCTGTTCTTGCTCTCGCGGCATCTGCGCCAGCCCAAGACGGGGTGAAGCTGAAGCGAGTCGCTAAGACGGGCGACACGATGGTTTACAAGATGAGCGCTCTGGTGGACTTTCAGGGCACCGAGATTGTTTTTAGCGCAACGGTTACCGAGAAGGTTACCAATGTTGCTTCGGACGGGAAGATTACCGTTGAATCGAAGCAGGGCGACGTGAAGGTGAAGTTTGGCGATCAGGAGATGAACCAGGAAGGCATGGAGATGACGAGCACCGTCGTTTCTGCCGCCAATGGAGCTGTCGTCGAGCTGAAAGGCGACGACACGGGTTCCGACGCCTATCGGCGCGCCAACATGATGGGGTTCATCTTCCCCGACAACGCATTGACCGTCGGCCACAAGTGGAGCCAGGAGTACAAGGCCGACACGAAGACTGGAGCGGTCGCTGCGAAGGCCGAGTATGAGGTCGTCGCTATGGAGAAGGTCAATTCTTGGGATTCGATCAAGATCAAGTTCTCTTATAAAGAGACGGCGGGCGACAATCCGGCTTCCACAAGCGGCCACGTCTGGCTGAATACGGCGGACGGCTCGTTGATCAAAGTCGTTACCGACGTGAAGGCGATGCCTGTCGCTGGCGCTCCGATGCCGATCGACGGCAAGATCACGATGGAGCGAACAAAGTAGGTTTCTCTCGGGCAGGCGGCCATCGCCTGCCCGCTTTGATCATCCTGGCTGTGCTCGAGGTCGTAGTCTGACCTTGGTTTGGGTTGTATCTTCTTCTTCCTCTTCGTCCGGCTCTTCGGCAACTTTGGGAGCGGTCGGCGGTTTATCGTTGGAGTGGGGCGTCTCCATGCCCAGCAGTTCTAGGAACTCCTCTCGATTGAGATTTTCTCTTTCGAGCAAGGCTTGGACGATAAAGTCCATCTTGTCCTTATGTTCTATCAGGATGCTCCGCGCCCGCTCGTAGGCCGATTCAACTATTTGGCGAACCTCTTGATCGATCTCAAAGGCGACCTGTTCGCTGTAGTTTCGGTCTTCCATTAGGTCGCGGCCAAGGAAAGGGTTGCCGTGGCGGCGCCCAAACGTAAGCGGTCCCAGCTTTTCGCTCATGCCGTACTCGGTCGCCATTGCGCGCGCGAGTTCGGTCGCTCGTTCAAGGTCGTTGCTCGCGCCGGTGCTCACGTCTCCAAAAACGATTTCTTCCGCTATGCGGCCACCCAGCAATCCAGCGATCATATCGGTAAGGCGAGCCTTAGAACTAAGGCGCTTATCCGAATCGGGCAGATTGATGGTGTAACCGAGCGCCATGCCTCGCGGCAGTATCGAAACCTTGTGCACGGGGTCGCCGTGGGGCACCAGTTCGCCGACGATGGCGTGGCCGACTTCGTGATAGGCGACTATCTGTCGTTCCTTCTCATCCAGCGTACGGCTGCGCCGTTGCGGGCCGGCCAACACTCGATCGATCGCCTCGTCAAAGTCGTCCATTTCGATTTTGGTCTTGTCTCTGCGGGCGGCTAAGAGCGCCGCTTCGTTGACCAAGTTGGCCAGATCGGCGCCGGTAAAGCCGGGACTTCGCTTGGAGAGCACCTCGCTGTTGACGTTTCGCGCCAATGGCTTGCCGCGCATGTGGACTTCCAGAATCTGTTGTCGTCCCTTTTGATCGGGCGGATCGACGACCACTTGTCGATCAAATCGGCCTGGCCTGAGCAGCGCGGGATCTAGGATGTCTGGACGGTTGGTCGCCGCAATCATGATGATGCCAATGTTGGGGTCAAAACCGTCCATCTCTACGAGGAGTTGGTTCAGGGTCTGTTCGCGCTCATCGTGACCGCCTCCCAGTCCGGCGCCTCGCAATCGACCGACGGCATCGATCTCATCTATAAAAATCAGTGCAGGACGGTTGGCTTTGGCGTTCTCGAAAAGATCGCGCACGCGCGCGGCGCCGACGCCCACGAACATTTCGACAAAGTCGGAACCGCTGATGTGGAAAAAGGGCACGCCCGCCTCGCCCGCGACCGCCCGCGCAAGCAGCGTCTTGCCGCATCCTGGGGGACCAAGCAACAAGATTCCCTTCGGGATCTTTGCGCCCAGCGACTGATACTTCTTGGTATTCTTGAGGTAGTCGACGACCTCGGCCAACTCGATCTTGGCTTCTTCGACGCCGGCGACATCAGAAAACGTTACCTTGGGCACGCTTTCGTTGTACCTTCGGGCGCGGGCTTTGCCAAAGGAGAAGGCCTGGCTGCTGCCAGCCTGCGCCGTTTTGTTCATGATCAGCCAGAAGACGACCAGGATGATGATGAAGACGAGAATCCATCCGCCGATCTGCATGATCATGTCCGAGACCGCGGTATCGACGTACTCAAACTGTACTTTGTTATCGACTAAGAGCTTCTCGAGATCGCGGCGACTGCTCTCTCCTTTAGGCAGTTCTACAAAAAAGAGACCGCCGTTGTTCGCATACTCTCCGTTAAATCGGTTCTTTTCAAAGGTCCCTTTCAAGACGCTGCCACCCTCGATCTTGGTTAAAAACTGAGAGTAGTTCAGCTTCTCCGGACTTTGGCCGCCAAATAGCGATGGACGAGTCTGCATCAAGAACATGAGCAGAATCATCCCGCAGCTTATGATTAGCAACGTTCGCGCGCTTTTACTCAAATGGCTCCTCCTCGGATTCGGGCCGTGCCCGCTCTTTGATTATACCGATTTTCTTACTCGATGGTTTCTTCGTTTTGGACGACTCGGAGCGCGATTGCATTAGTCGTCGATTTAGCGATCTTGACCCTTTCGGCGATGGTGTATCCGGGGAACCATACAATTCCCATATTGTCGGCGATCATAGGCCAGTGCGGGCGGTTCTGTCGCGGGATCTTTCGGTCGATGAAAATGTCCGACAGAAGTTTGCTGCCGTTTAGTCCAAGCGGGGCCATGCGTTCGCGAGGTTGGGCGCTTCTGACAATGAGCGAGCCTGCAATCTTGTCGGCATCGATAGTGGCGGACATTGGGTCGGACGTTTCAACTTGGTCTGGCGGCGTCTCGCGCATGAAAATGGTGAAGTTGCCCCAGCGCGTTTCGTTGGCGAGGCGCATAGGGCTAGGGGGCGCTATGGGTTGTAACGATAATCGAGCTTCGCTGTTCTTGACCTCGATAAGTCCCGCTGGAGTGGCAGTCTTCAGGTCTGATTGGTCTGCGATGGCTTTGGCGAGAGTGCGACTGGAGGCCAGGTCCAATTCTGGAAACTGTCGGCGCAGCGCGCGCCGAACGAGCGGCTCCGGCGGATTTGGACCAAGGTTTGCCGCAAGCTGATCGAGCAGCGCATCTTCTTCTTGAGCGATGTCGGCCAAGTCGCACAGTTTCGTCTTCCAATGTGGCGCGATCTGATCAAGGGCAGGGGCAATGTTCTTTCGAACTTGAACGCGAAGTCGGGAAATATCCTCGTTCGTGCTGTCTTGGCATAGCGCAAGCCCGGAGTTAGAGACTGCTGCATGAACAAGGCTTCGAGGCGCATCGATCAGGGGTCGGACGATCGTCAGATCGCCATCGGTCCGAATTGCTGGGATGCCGCCAAGCCCTTTCAGTCCCGAACCTCGAAGGATGTTCATCAGCACGGTCTCGGCACGGTCGTCTTGCGTGTGGCCGGTGGCGATGATCTTGGCGCCGAATCTAATCGCCGCTGTCCGGAAGGAATCGTATCGCGCCTCTCGGCCGGCCTCTTCGATGTTCAGGCGCCTTTCCTTGGCTAACTTCGGCACATCGACCTCGGCAAGTTCGAACTGTACGGAGAGCGCATGGCAAATGGCCTTGCATCGATCGACATCCGCACGGGCATCGTTTCGCATAAGGTGGTTTACATGCAAAGCGATGGGCTCAATGTCTGGCAGTTGGCGGAGGCATAGGAGCAGGGCAGTGGAATCGGGTCCGCCGCTGAAGCCGACGATGACACGGCCTGATAGCGGCATCTTCCGGTTTTCTATCGTTTTGCGAACGATACACAGCAGTCGCTCCATTTGCTAAGGATACCGCGGTCAGGTAGGATGGGTTTGTCATGCGGACAGCGGTCGCGCTGGGATTAGGCCAAGAACAGTTAGACGTTAAGCTTTGCTGCAACAGCGGGCAGGCCTTTCGGTGGATTCGGTCGGGCGACGAGTGGGTTGGCATCGATGGCCAGCGTTTGTTTCGATTGTGGTTGACCGACCTTGGCTGGGTCGGCGAATCAGAACCTCGGGCGGGCGACGAGGAGGCCCTCAGCCGCTATTTTCGGTTGGACGCCGATTTGAACGCAATTCGAAGTCGGATTGCAGTTTGCGATGAGCGGTGGGCACCGATCGTTGCCGGATTGCCAGGTTTGCGGCTGATACGATGGTCCGTGCCCGAAGAGTGCCTGATTTCCTTTCTTTGTACGTCGGCTAACAACATCCCTCGGATTACGGGCATGATAGCGCGACTGTGCGAGGCTTATGGAGAGCCCTTGAGAGGGGCGGGGAAGATGTTTCCCACTGTCGATCGGCTCTCATTGCTCGAGCCAGAGGCGCTTTATGCTCTGGGATTCGGGTATCGTGGGCGTACCGTGGCGAATGTGGCTCGATCGCTGGTCGAGCGCGGGGACGGATGGTTGGATTCTTTGCGAGAGGTCGGTTATTGGGAAGCAAAGCGAGAGTTGATGCAACTGCCAGGCGTAGGGGCAAAGATAGCCGATTGCGTCTTGTTGTTGGGTTTGGATTTTGCCGAGGCGGTTCCGGTCGACACGCACCTGTGGCAGGCTGTGGCCAAGATCGCGCTGCCCGAGCTAAGGGGCGCCTCGATCACGGAAGCGAGGTACCGGATGGTCGTCGATTTCTTTCACGATCGATTTGGCGCGCTGTCCAACTGGGCGCACCAGTATCTGTTTACGGCCCATTTGAGGGGCATGCTATGAAACTCTGCTATGACGGGAACTGCCGGTTTTGCGCAAGGGCCGCGCGCTGGGTGCAAAAGAAGGTTCCCGCTATCCAGATAGAACCTCGGTCCGACCTCAGCGCTGTCGAACTCCATACTCAGGGCAGGGTTTATTCTGGGATGGAAGCGATCGTGGTCGCTCTTGCGCGACAAGGCGGCTTGTGGCATCTCTGGCGCGTTTACTATGCGCCTGGGGTTCGGCAAGCAATGAACGGGGCGTATGCGCTGTTTGCAGCCAACAGGCATAAATTGGGATGCGCTATAGAAGGGAGCGCTTCGCCTGTTCCAAGCGCGCCACCGTCCTCTCCTTGCCCAGCGCAGCGATCATCTCAAAGAGACCAGGACCGGTCGTCCGACCGCTCAGCGCCAAGCGAACGGGATGAATAACGTGCCCGTTTGGAACGCCCAGCCATGCGATCGTGTCGCGCGTTACGCGCTCGATCTCCTCTGGTTCGAACCGTTCTAAGTCGGTGTAGCTGCGTATCAGGGCGTCCAGCATCTGGCCGATGTGCGGCATCCCTTGCCATTTCTTGGCTGCCGCCTCATCCATTGCGATTCGGTCTGTAAAAAAGAACGAAAGCAGTTCGGGCAGTTCGGATAAGAGTTTGACCTTTTCTTGTTCTAAGGGGATGACTTTGCGGGCGTAATCCAGGTTTTCTTCCGCGACGATGCCAGCCTTTCTTAGAAACGGGACGGCGGCTTCGACAAACTCATCGATAGGCAGCCGTTTGATGTACTGGCCGTTCATCCACTTGAGTTTGTCATGGTGAAAGACGAACGGATTGGTGGAGATGCGATCGAGGCTGAAGTCCCGTATGATTTCTTCGCGGCTCATGATTTCGCGCTCGTCTCCGGGCGACCAGCCGCAAAGCGCTAAGAAGTTGAACATCGCGTCGCTGAGGTAGCCCTGCTGGATAAAGTCGCTGAACTGGACGGCGCCGTGCCTCTTGGAAAGTTTGCTGCCGTCCGGCCCCATCAGCAAGGGCACGTGGTTGAGCTTAGGGGGCTCCCAGCCCAACGCGGCGTAGAGCTGAACGTGCCGCGGCATCGAACTGATCCACTCGTCGCCTCGGATGACGTGCGTAATTTCCATCAGGTGGTCGTCCACCACATTGGCCAGATGGTAGGTTGGGTAGCCGTCCGATTTGAGCATTACAAAGTCGTCGACAAGGATGTTTCGGAACTCGATGAGACCGTGAATCCCGTCGTTGTATTGCGTAACGCCTTCGAGCGGCATGGCAAAGCGAACGACATAGGGATCGCCTTCGTGCGCCTTGACCTCATCCTTGCTGAGGCGACGGCAACGACGATCGTAGCCGGTCGGCTGTTTGCGGGCTTCCTGCTCCTTGCGCATAGCATCAAGGATCTCGGGCGTGCAGAAGCACTTGTAGGCTTTGCCCTCATCGACGAGCCGATGGGCGATCTCTTGATAGATGTGCGTTCGTTCGGACTGATGGTAAGGCGCAAACGGCCCGCCGACGATTGGACCTTCGTCATAGTCCAGACCGAGCCACTGGATGGAGGCCAGGATGTCCTCCTCCGAACCTGGGACATACCGGTTGCGGTCTGTATCCTCGATTCGAACGATGAACTTTCCGCCGGAACCTCTTGCAAAGACCCAGTTGAACAGCGCGGTGCGAATGTTGCCTACGTGGGGCATGCCCGTGGGGCTGGGCGCATATCGAACTCTGACCATTATCGATTAGTGTCCATAGTAGGCATGGATCAGGTCTAAGGCGACCTCGCGGACGTTGTTCGACTGTGGCGCGCTTTGGCTCTTAACAATGGCTTTCACCGCTTTGGTCGGGTGAACTTTGCGCTGGGCAATTTGGTCGAGCCATGCGTCGGGGTCGGGAATCTCGAACTCAAAGCCGTTGACCGTAAGGAAAGAAAGCAGACCAATGAGAGCGGTCCTGCGATTGCCATCGCCAAACGGACGGTATAGGAGGGTCGAGGCAACAAACTGGCCTGCTTGCTTGGCCCAGTCCTTGCTTTCTCCATAGCCGTAAAGGAAGAACGCGCACTCTTCTAGGGCGTCAAATTCGTAAGAGTTCGTGCGTCCGGTAGCTTCAGAATTGATCCAAATGAGGTCTTGGAGCGTAAGGTATTGGTAAGAAAACGAAGGACCGGGCGCCGGTTCTAGCGCGATCGAATTGTGCTGGGCAATGAGCGATTCGGCTTTGACCAACTTGCTTCCGATCGCTCGCACCGCCGATTCTGCGATTTCAAGCCAACGCCGGTCGTCTTTCTTCCCATCCGATGCTCCTGCGCACGCGCCCGGCAAATCTTCCTCGATTCGGGTCAAATCCACCTCGAATCCATTGGCTCGCAGGGTCGCATACGCCGCGCTGGCGGCGACCGCTGCATTACCAATCGGAAACGGCTTTCGGTCGAGGATCGCGTTGGCCAAAGCCAATGCGTAGGCTCTAGGATCAAGTTTTTGGCCCGCAATTTCGAGGCAATCTTCTATCTCGGCCGAAGAGACGCTGCCTTGCTCGCTCGCAATCGACAGATGAAGCAAGATTAGTTCGCGGGCGGTCGGTTGACGAAATCGCCGTTCAAAGGGAATTAGGGCCGATGCTGCGTTTGAGAGCGCATTGAGTTCTGCGGCGCTCGCAATACCGGCCTGCGCTTTGCCCAGAATGTCAAGCGCGCCAACGTCCAGTTTGTCTTTTATGTATTCGGCTTCTGCAATGATCCTTCCCGCACGAACCTCTTTCAGCGGTCCGACTTCCTGAATCTCAAACGTCATACCGAAGAGTCCTCCGTGACCTGACGGCAAAACAGGCCGAGCCAAAGGGATCGCATTGGCTCAGCCTGTGAAATGTAGTCTGCAACGATCAGCAACCGAGGCCGAAGTTTGAGAGTACGATTGCGAGGTCTGTGTCGTCGATTATCCCGTCATCGTTCTCGTCGCCAAGACCCGTGCCGCCGAAGCCGCCCAGCACGATTGCTAGATCGGTATCGTCGACGCAACCGTCCCAGTTGACATCACCGGCCAATCGGGGACGCCAGAATCCGCCCGTTAGCGTGAAGGCGCCTCCAGAGAGGGCATTGGCGCCCGTAGCGTCAGGCTGCCCCACGGTGCCGCCCATTTTGAAGGCGCCGCCCGTGGCAAAGGTGATTCCGCCGCCGTCGATCGTGTTCCAGGTTAGGTCAAACCCGCCGCCCGTCTGAGCGCTGGCGCCTACGATCAGGCACACCGAAAGAACGACCATGAAGCCCGTCTTCTTAAAAAAGGATCCAACCATCTCGCTGCCTCCTTTACGACCTGTGGATATTATACGCCACATCCGCCAGAGATTCCTTCCACGTCAGGAAGATTTTTGAAAGTTCTCGATTTCTTTCGAGGCCAGTTGCAGCGCATCGACCACTTTCAACGCTTGCCCTTCGGCTATCAAGCGCTGCCAATTCTTTGCGCCCAGGGCGTTCTTCGCTTTATCGACTGCCGCTTCCCATCGTTGCTGATCGTCGGGCATCGCATTAAGCAGGTCGTCTTCCAGACGGTCCATCGAGGCTCCGACCAACACGCCTGCAGAATCCAAGAGGCCGACATGAACAAAGAGCTGTGCGGCGACTCGCAGGGTTGCAACCTGGTTGACCGGAGAACCGACCTCGAAGGCATCTTGTACGCATTGGGCACAGAAGTCGAACGACTCCCTCACCCGATTCAGTCGATAAAGAAGCTCGACCCCCGCCTCGTAAGCCCCAAAGATGCCTCGATTGTCATTGATTTCTTTGCTCTTGGCCAAGGCGCGTTGAGCATAGTCCCATCCTTGTTCGAGTTCGCCTGAATAGAGAAGCGTGGATGCCAAGTTGCGGTAATTCTTGGCTTCCCATAGCATGTTGCGTTGTCGAAGGTTGAACTCGAGCGACGATTCGTACAGTTCTCTGGCTTTGGCATAGTTCCCTCGGCTGCGCTGCACGTTGCCCATGTTGTTCTTGATCGCCGCTACGCCGGACAGATCGCCGATACGGGCATAGTATTTGAGCGCTTGTTGGTACGCCTCGTCGGCCGCTTCGATGTCTGCCTTGTATTGGTGCGTCGTGCCGATGTTGAGGTAGTTATGGGCGAGCCAAGAGTAGTTGCCCATTTTCAGGTTGATGTCTCTGGCCTCTTCAAACAGGGCCATGGCTTCGTCCAGTCTGTCGATCTGCTGCAAGGGCAGGCCCATATTGTTCAGGCAGCCGGCAACTCCCCTCAAGTCTCCTTGCTCCCGACGAAGCTTCATAGCGATCTCTATGTGCTTAATTCCATCAAGATAGTTGCCTTGATTGGTGTATGCATTACCGAGACCATTGTGGACCTCGGCAATTCCAATTCTGTGGTTCATGCTCTCTGCCAGTTCGAGCGCCTTTCCGTAAATCTGTTCGGTATCTGCATGTCTGGCTTGGGACCAGGCGACCGTCGCCTTGGCAAGCAACATTCGCAGATAGAGCGTTTGATCCTGCGGGTCGATAATCTGTTCTGCTTGGTCTGCAGCCGACTGAGCGCCCACATAGTCGCCGACGCGTATACAGCTTGCGGATTTCGTTACCAAAGCGATCCCATGCCACACCGTATTGGCAGGTTTAGCGGCCAAGTACTTTTCTAGCCATCGCAGAATCTCGCCCCAATAGCCCTTAACCCCAAAGTAGTGCCGAAGCGCCTCGATCAACCGGACGCCTTGATCCCACTCGCCATGAGATTCTGCAAAGGCGAGCGCCGCCCAGACGTTTTCAATCTTGGAGTCCCACTTGTCGAACAACTCGAGCTGCCGCTCGCTTAGCATCGCCCCGCAGTCTTCCTCCGCACGATCGATGAAGTACTGCAGGTGTCGAAGTCGGAGCTTCGTTTGTTCGTGCGGCGCCAGTTGCGACCATCCGTAGGCTTGCAACGTTTCTAGCAGCCGATACCGTCGTTCGTCCGCCGCGTCGAATCCAATGATCAGGCTCGATTCCTGAAGTTGGTGCAGCCCCTCGAGCGCATCGGGCCACTCGAGAATGGCCTCAGCCGCTTCCAGATTCCAGCCGCCTCTAAAAACCGAGAGTTGACTGAACCGAGTTCTGAGTTCTGGGTCTAACAGCTTCATGCTCCATTCGACGGTGCCGCGCAGCGTGCGCTGTCTCTCGGCAAGGTCCTTTCTTGGAGACGTTAGCCAGTCTAACCTCTGCGAAATTCGTTCGACCATTTGCCTTGGGCTGAGCAGGCGGATGCGCGCTGCCGCCAACTCTATCGCAAGCGGTATGCCCTCAAGTTCGCGGCAAAGTTGTGCTACAGACGCTGCGTTTCCCGCTGAAAGGGCAAAATCGGGCATTTTCTGCTGGGCGCGATCGATGAAGAGTTCGACGCAAGGATTGCTCTGAAGGCTCTCCAGTTCGTCGTCCGTAGGGAGCGGCAGAAGGCCAATGGGAAACTCTTGCTCGGCGGCCAGACCAAGGGGCAGGCGAGAGGTAACGATAATCCTAAGCGCGCTCGCTTGGTCCAGAAGTTTCGGAAGCGTCTCGACGCCGCCTTCGATCAGTTGCTCGAAGTTGTCCAATATCAGGAGCGATGGCGATTCGGAGAGGACCGCCGCCGACTGATCGAGCGTGGAGGCTCCTCGAATAGGGGTTAGGCGCAGAACAGAGGCGATCGCATCGGGAATTATGGACGGGTCGTCCACATCTTGAAGTTGAACGAACCACGCGCCGCCTGGAAAGGCCGACTGCGCGTTACGGGCAGACTGTAGCGCTAATCTCGTCTTTCCTACGCCTCCAAAGCCGATGAGAGTGATCAGCCTTGGTCCTTGTGCATCGCCGAGCATGTCGCAGAGGCGCTCCAGTTCTGACTCTCGTCCTACAAAGCGCGATCGGGAAGAAGGAAGATTGCCTTTCCGCGATTCTGGGCTTACTGCCGCCGGCGTTTGCTCGACTTCTTCTGGCGCGGGCAGAATCGCTGCCGCAACGCCCACGACGACCGGGCGCGATCGTTCTAGGACTGGGGTCCGTACAGTTTGACGGGCAAATTTGCCTTGAAGGGCATTCTGCGCCTCTTGCGACGGCTCGTTGCCCCACTCTTCTTTGATCATCTTCTCCAGCGCTTGGTATTGCCTTTGAGCGGACGCTCTGTCGCCGCTAGCGACCATAAGTCGGATCGCCGCAACGTGCGCGTCTTCCCGCAACGGGTCTGCGGCCACTGCTCGTTTAGCGTACTCCAGCCCTTTTCTTGGATTGTGCGAATGGAGTTCGGCCAATCGATTGAGCGCGGATATATAGGCGTCGTGAAGGCGCGGCTGCTCGTCCATGATCCAGTCGGCATAAAATCCGGGCATCAGTTCTCCCTTGAAGAGGCCGACGGCTTGTTCGAGAGCGGCCATCTCTGCCGATGGATCGGAGATCTTGTTAGCCGCCTCGATCAGACGCGCAAACCGGTGGGCGTCGCACGTTGCAAAATCGGGATTGAGGCCGACCGTGCGCCGATCGGCCTGGAGCACAGTTCCCGGCTCTATGCCTGCCGGTTCTAATTGGTTGCGAAGCGAGGAGACCGCCTTGCTGAGGCTGTTGCGCGCCTGATCGGGGTCGCTGTCGGGCCACAGCATCTCGATGAGCGTTTCGCGCGGATGCTCTCGACCCAAAAAGTAGGCGCAGTATGCCAGCAGAAGCGCGGTCTTCTCGGTTCTGAACCGAGCGACGACGCGGCCAGAGACTATGGCCTTGATTCCGCCAAAGAGTTCGACCTGGCAAAGCTCCATCCCGGTCAGGATGTTACCTGGGCCTTAGGACCATTCCCAAGATTCCTTGTGTTTGGTTTCCAATCGGGCTTGGATTTGGGAAAGGAGTTCTTCGGCCTGGCGGTAGTGCGGGTCGATCTTGAGCGCTAACTGAAGCTCTTCGATGGCCTCGTAGGTTTTGCCCACTTTGTCGAGTATAGCGGCATAGTTGTAATGCGCCATGGCATGGCCGTTATCGAGCGCCGCGGCTCGCGCGAACGATTTCACGGCATCGTCCATGTTGGACATGTGGTAGTAGGCGATCCCTAGAAACGTGTGCAGATCTGCGCAGGCCGGATGGCCGTGCACGGCTTCCTGAAGAGCATCGATCGCCTCTTGGTAGCGCCCTGCCTTCAGAGCGTCTCGGGCTTTGTCTTCGGCTGCTTTAATGTCTGGGTCTTGATGCATCGACATGGAGTCCCCCTTTGAAGGATCAAACTATACGATTACTTGGATAAAATGGCCTGCAATGTGCGACTCGCCGCAGGTCGATGGAGCTTTTCGAGCACGAATCGAGAAGCTTCGGTCAGTTTCTCGATGTCGACGCCGGTTTCGATGCCCATCTCGGACAGCATATAGAGGAGGTCTTCTGAGGCTAAGTTGCCGGCGGCTCCGGGCGCAAAGGGACATCCGCCCAAACCGGCGGCAGACGAGTCGAATATCCAGATTCCATGAAGCATGGCCGTTAAAACGTTGGCCGCCGCCATGCCTCGCGTGTCGTGGAAGTGGTAGGCAAGTCTTTCTGGCGGAATCACCCTCAACAAGGAGTCCGTCAGTTTGGAAACTCTGGCGGGAGTCGCGGTACCAATGGTGTCGCCGATAGCAATCTCATCCGCGCCGATCTTGCCGAGTTGGTTGGCAACCGAAGATACGGCCTTGACCGGCACTGCGCCTTCGTACGGGCAATCAAAGGCCGTCGAGACGTAGGCGCGAACCCAAAGTCCCGCTCCCTTAGCCTGCGCCACGACCTCGGCATAGTTGGCCAGCGACTGTTCGATGGTCATGTTGATGTTTTTTTGGCTGAACGATTCGCTGGCTGCTGCGAAGACGGCGATTTCTTGGGCGCCTGATTCGACTGCGAGCTGAAGGCCTTTGGCGTTGGGCACCAAGACCGGGTAGCGAACCCCTAAGTTGCGTTGTATGGCCTTGAGGACGTCGCCCGTATCGGCCATCTGAGGCACGAGCGACGGCTTGACGAATGCGCCCGCCTCGATGGCGCTGAAGCCGGCCGCCGAAAGGAGATCGATGAACTGAGTTCTATCCTGCCACGATAGAGCGACCGGCTCGTTCTGAAGACCGTCCCGTGGTCCGACCTCGACGATTCTGACGCGCTTGGGCAGTTTTATGGAGGCGATCATTGGCGCGCTCCTGCGCTTAGATAGTTTCGACTTCGACAAGGATTTCTCCTTCTTTGACGACTTGGCCAACTGTGCACTTGATGGAAGTAACTTTTCCATCGTGCGGTGCGACCAGAGGCTGCTCCATTTTCATCGCTTCTAGCACAACAAGGCGCTGCCTTGCATGGACTTCGTCGCCAATGGACACTAGGACTTCCGTAACGACACCCGGCATGGGCGCCGAGAGAGTATCGGCCTGATGTCCGTGCGATCGTTTCTTTGTTGTCTTTGCGGGTTCGGCTCGCCAGGTTCGGCCTTGATGACCAATCCAGACTTCAGAAACGCTGGACGCCATGAATAGGGCGACTTTGCGGCCATTGCAATCGATGATCGCTTTGTGTCGGCTGTCCCACGAGACGGTCGCGTCGAGCACGCCGCTTAAGTCATAGATTTGACTGCGAATCTTATACTTTTGATTCATTGGGCTTTAAGCCTCCATGCATCGATCCATGGGCCTTGGCTTTGTGCAGACTCTATCGGTCGAGCCTGAGCCAAAGCGATCAAGACTTCATCGGTAGGCGGGGGTGGGGTTATCTCCATATTCTCTACGCTGTCGATCGTTATAGAACCCGACCGGAAGGCCGCCGAACCGATCAGGTCTATCAGGAATCCGACGTTGGTCCAGATTCCAAGGATTACAGTTTCCTGCAGCGCCAGTCTCAGACGATCGATGGCTTCGTCGCGGTCTGCTCCCCATGCGATGACCTTGCCAAGAAGCGAATCGTAGTTGAGGGTGATCTCGTCTCCAGATTCTAGCGCGCTGTCTACCCGAACGAAGGGTCTTCTCGGCCATTCGACATAGAGGGCTGTTCCGGTCGATGGAGCGAAGTTTGAATAGGGGTCTTCGGCGCAGATTCTGGCTTCGATCGCCCATCCGTACTGGCTACTCGGTTGATCGGGCGCCGGTAGTCCTTGTGCGATCCTTAGCTGGGCTTTGACAAGATCGATGCCGGTTACCAGTTCGGTTACCGGGTGTTCGACCTGCAGACGCGCATTGACTTCGAGAAAGTAGACCTCGTCGCCCGATACAAGAAACTCGACCGTGCCCGCATTGGTGTAACCGGCTTTCTTGGCAATCGCTACTGCAGAATTCGTGAGCCGATCTCGCGCTTCGGACGAGAGTTTAGGCGCTGGGCTTTCTTCGATGATCTTCTGCCGGCGCCGCTGGGCAGAACAATCGCGCTCGAACAGATGGATGGCGCTTCCATGAACGTCGGCCAAGATTTGAACCTCTACATGGCGGGCGGGCGCGATAAGCTTCTCGATCATTAGGCGATCGTCTCCAAATGCGCCTTGGGCTTCGCGTCGAGCGGCGGCAAGGTTAGGGGCCAGATCGCTAGCGTTGTCAACGACGCGCTGACCGCGACCACCGCCGCCCGCAATCGCCTTGATGAGCAGTGGAAATCCGATTTTTTGGGCCTCTGCTTTTAACCGGTCGTCCGATTGGTCTTCTCCAAAGTAGCCAGGGACGACCCTAGCGCCAGCCTGTTGCGCCAGTCGCTTCGCATCGTCTTTGTTGCCTAGAAGTCGCATTGCGCTTGGCGGGGGACCAATGAAGGTAAGACCAGACCTTTGACAGGCTTCGGCAAACTCAGCGTTTTCAGCCAGAAAGCCGTATCCGGGATGGATGGCGTTGGACTCGGACTCTATGGCTGCTTGGATTATGCGGTCGGACTGCAAGTAGCTGTCGCCGATGCGGCGACTTTGGGTTGCATGGGAAAGATAGCCAGCGCGAGAGTCGGCATCGGTGTAAACGGCAACCGTTTCGATGCCGGATTCCGTGCACGCCTGGATGATTCGCCTTGCGATCTCGCCTCGATTGGCGATCAAAACTCGTTTCACAACCGGCTTCCTTTCAACTGACCGCAGGCTGCTGCAATGTCGTGGCCTTTCTCCTCGCGTTGGGTGGTTTCGATGCCTTTTTCGGTCAGCTTATCTCGGAACAGTCGAACTTGCGATGAGCCGGGGCGCTGAAAGTTTAAGTCTGTACGAACAAAGTTAAACGGAATGAGGTTGACCAGGCAAGGGAAGCCCTTAAGCAGACCTGCGAGTTGGTCCGCGTGTTCTGCCTGGTCGTTAATCCCTTTAAGAAGGAGATACTCGAAGGTAACGCGACGGCCCGTTTGAGCGAAGTAACTTCGGCAGGCATCGAGCAGTTCGGCGATCGACCACTTTTTGGCAACCGGCATCAGCGACTTCCTAAGTTCGTCGTTTGGCGCATGAAGCGAGACAGCGAGCGTAATCTGAAGTTTCTCCTTTGCCAAATCTAAAATGCGCGGAACGATTCCGACGGTTGAAATCGTCATTCGTCTCATGCCAATGCCAATCTCCTTGTTCATAAGGCGAATTGAGGTCAGGACATTATCGAAGTTGAGCATCGGCTCGCCCATTCCCATAAAAACGACATGACTGATCCGGCTTGAAGAAAGGGACTGCATGAGAAGAAGCTGATCGACAATCTCCCCCGGGGTCAGGTTCCTTCCGGCGCCTAATTGTGCCGTTGCGCAAAAATGGCAACCCATGGCGCAGCCTACCTGCGAACTGAGGCATACGCTGGTCCGGTCTTTGAAAGGCAGAAGCACACACTCGACTTGTTCCTTGTCGGACAGTTCTACAAGACATTTGATCGTTCCGTCTGCCGATTCCTGTTTTAAGTATAACTTTATGGCCTCAATCTGAAACTTTTCTTCAAGCAGCGAACGGAGGCTTGCAGGCAGGTCCGTCATCTGGTCGAAGCTGCGGCAGTTGGCCGTGTAGACCCAGCGAGCCATCTGTCGCGCTCGATAGATCGGATGGCCTAACTGCTCGACGATTCCTGCCATATCGATCGTCGAGAGGCCGACCAGTGGTTGGGTTTGAACAGCATTCATCGGGTTTCAATATACCTGGCGGTTACGGGTTGTCGAGCCAGCACGAGGGCGCGAACGAAAAAGAGGACCATGAACGGCGCCATGTGCAAAAGGGTGCGCGAACCGCCGGCATAGAGCCAGATGAAGAACCAGCTGACGAACCAGACGATTGCAATCAGCCAAAGATCGCGCGAACGAACGCGAGCGCCGACAAAGAACCCAATGTGAGCAATGATCAGGAAGATCCAGTAGGCGAAGTCGATCAGCACACTCTTCGCGCTCCGGTGCTCTGGTTTCTGCAGACCAATGGGACTGAGCGTGAGGCGCGTCTTTTGCCAAACAAGGCTTGCAAAATCGGTCGGGTTTTCCTTGATCCAGGCAAGAGCGAGATCCATGTACTTTCGGTCGCCATCGACCCAGTTGTCCGCCTTTGTAAAGTCGGCGACGACCACTTCCTCTCCCTTAAGCGCGATCCGTTCGGGGGGCTTCATGGCAAATCCACCGTCCGCTTCCGGGTTGTTGCTCCAGAAAAGTACAAATCCGCCAAGCGAAATTGGTACAAATCTGTCAAATCGGCTGGAGATGTAGATTACATACGGCGCTATGATCAGCGCTGAGGCGAGCAGGAAGATGCCCGCAGGTTTCCATCCTTCCTTGCGCCATGTCCAGATCGCAAAGAGGGGCAGAAGCGGCAAAAGATTGGCCCGGGTCAACGCCAGAAGTCCGACCAGAATGGCCGAACGGATGCGCGACCCGTCCCACAATAGCCAAATCGACCAGACAACCAAGGGTATGACAAGGTTTTCGGTATAGAGCCAGCCGCTGAGCAAGATCAGTTGTGGGTGCAGGGCAGTGAGCCAAAACGTCCAGTGGGCGATTCGCTCGTCAAACAGTTTGCGCGCGCAAGCGGCAGCGCCAAAGGCAGAGAGTACTCCCAAAATCGCATTGACCACCCTGACGGCATCCGGCGCGTGCCCAAAAACCCAATAGACAGACGCCATTAGATAGATGTAGAGCGGCGATGTCTGGAGGCCTTTGGTAAACTCCAATCGACCTTCGCTGGCCAGAATCCATGCCATCTCGTCGTGAAAGACGGAATCGCCGTGCAAAGGGTCTTGACGCAAGTAGGGATCGATCCTCGTCGCCAACAGTGCGTAAGCGATGCGAAAGGCGACGAGCGCGATGAGGGCGATCGACCGGTTCACAGTTCGTAAACCTCGACGCCTCGCGCATCGAACAGGAGCCTAATCTCTTGGACTGCGATCGCCTGTTCCAGCTGTATTCGCCACGATTCGATCGATTCTTGTGGCCAAAATCGTCGGTTGATCAAGATGTGCGTAATGCCCTTGGACTTCAATCCCTCCACGAGGTCGCTCGATGTTGAGAAGTTCGAATAAGGGATGAGCATGTGATGGCCGGCATTAGCCCAAAGGTATTGGCGCTCCAAGTAGAAGCCGCGAGGCTCGTCATACAATCCGATTTTGGCGCTCGGCGCCGTTTGTTCGTTGATAAATCGGTACGCCTCGTAAGGCTGAAACCGCCTGGTCAGGTACTCCTCGCGCTTCTCTCGGTTCCAAATAGCGCTGGTCCAAGGCAGCAGCGCGCCGCCGAATATCCACAAGGCTGCAATCGATTGAAGCGCGACGACCAGCCACAGGGCGCGCTTGCGCAAACGGCCTTGCGCGACGGCGGCTGTGGCAGAAAGTATCGGAAATATCGGTATAAGATAGCGAGTTTGCTGCATCAGGCCAAACCAGGCTAAGAAGGAAGCGATTACAAAACCCAAAGGCAGCCCTGCGGTGGAGGAGACGAAGGGCGCCGCGGCCATCGCCGGACCGGAAGAAGCCACCGTATAGGCGCGCTCGCCTACGATCAGTCCGACCGGGTCCATAAACTTCTCCGGAAAAGAGACCATGTTGTTGGGAGCCATGATCAAACGGTCGACGCTCCGGCCCATTCCAAACTTCAGCTGGTCTCCGCGATAGGCGGCGGCATTTTCTTCGCTCCAATTGCGCCCGCCGAACAGAGAATAGGCGAACGGATAGACCGGATTGCTGGTGTAGAGGTAGGTCTTGATATACCAAGGACATCCTATTAACACGGCTAGAAGGCCAGAGAGGAGCAATGTTGGTATCATTTGAACCTGGCGGCGAACTAACAGCGTCCCAAGCGCAGTCAGACCGAGAATGGCGACGGAAACGAGCGCAAGGTACTTTGTACCGAGCGCAAAGCCCATCAGCACGCCTGCCAGCAAGATTAGTTTTCGCTCAGTTTCAACAATCCCGCGATGAATCGCCAAGACGGCGAGAAAAACGTAGAGCGCAGTCGCCAAATCGGCATAGGCAACGGTCGATTCCCAGAACACGATCGGCGACGAAGCCAAAATTAGACTGCCTAGCCAAGGCCGGTTTGCGCCAAGCCGCTGAGCAAATCCGGCCACGCCGATACAAAGATAGGACAGCGCGGCCCAGTGGAACAACTTGGCCGCGGTTGCCCCGTTCGCCCACAGGCCCCAGGTATACAACATCTCCCATAGGAACGGGAAATTGCTATGGTGCGTAAAGGCAATGTTGTGAATTCGTCCTTCCAATAAGTATAACTTTGGCACAGCCAAGTGATACGCAAGCCCGTCCCAATCGTTGCCGTCGGGCGGAAGCGAAACATAACAGAGCGCCATGCACAAGAAAAAAACGACCGCAACGCAAAGCGGATCGAAAGAGGGTTTGAAGCGCCAATAGCGGAGTCCGATCAAGCCAAGGATGCCAAAGAGAGCCGTAGCGATCGGGAGGCCGACATTGTAAACGCCCAACATGCCGACAACAAAGATCGACATGGCAAAGGCGCCCAGACCAATAGCGCCGCCAGTCGCCATTAACTCCAGCGAGTTGAGGTTCTCCCTCAATCGCCCAAGCAGCAAAGAGCCTGCGGCGCCGCACAGAACGACCATCACGAACGCCATTGCAAGCCCCATGCCGTCAGAATAGTTCGAGCGCTTCGCCTGGCTTCCTGTTCGAGGTAAAATGAGCGCCCATGGCGAGTCGCAACGTACCTAACGAACGACAGAGGGCCAAGAGGAAGCCCAGCCGCGCCCGCCGGGCGATCGGCATCATTGGCTGGCTCTTGGTCGCCGCATGCGGCCTCTGTTTTGGCGGCCTGATCGGATATATAGGCTTTGCCAGCGACGGCGTTGCCATGAGGACGATCTCCGCCATCGTAACGCGCGAAGCGACGCCCGCTCGGGCTTTTCCGGGACGAAACTCGATTACGATACTTGCACTCGGAGCCGATCAAGATCGCGATCGGCGAAAGCGCATCACTAACCGGAGCGCACGGTCGGATACCATCATGGTCGTCAAAGTGGATTTCG
This sequence comes from Armatimonadota bacterium, assembly GCA_013359125.1. Lineage (NCBI taxonomy): Bacteria > Bacillati > Armatimonadota > Armatimonadota bacterium. Next base: position 117,436 of record JABWCR010000004.1, read on the forward strand.
ATCGTATGCGGGCGGATGCCGTGTCGATTCCTCGCGATACGCTGGTTCGAATCCCTGGGCACGGCTGGGGAAAGGTGAACGCGGCCCATGCATTGGGCGGCGTCGAGTTGGCGGCGAAGACCGTATCCGACCTATTGGGCGAGATTCCGATCGATCATGTAGCGGTGATCGATTATGTCGGCTTTCAGCGTCTGATCGATGCGATCGGCGGAGTCGAGCTCTATGTGGACAAGCGGCTCAAGTATGACGACAACTGGGGCGATCTGCATATCGATCTGCAGCCCGGATTTCAGCATCTCACTGGCGAACAAGCAATGGGATTCGTCCGGTATCGGCACACGGATAGCGATTTTAAGCGCATCGAACGGCAACAGGTCTTTGTGCAGGCTCTTAAAGATAAACTGAAGTCGCCCGGCGTGTGGGTGCGGGCCCCCGATGTGCTGAACAAGGCGTCCAAGATGGTGGCCAGTTCGCTCACTTACGAGCAGTTGTTGGCATTGGCCACATACGTTCGGTCGTTGCCGCAAGATGCAGTGCAGATGAAAACGCTGCCCGTGCGAGATGGACGGGGCACCTATCTGACAGTCGATAAAGAGGAATCAAAGAAGATCCTGAGGGAACTCAGCTTCTGGGAGTCCTACACCTACTCTAAACGATGAGCCGGAAAGGGCTCACCCAGGCCGAGAAAATTGCCATCGGGGTCGGTGCCGTCATCATCCTGGCCATTCTCATCCCGGTCTACCTCACCTTGCTCGACATTCGACATACCAACGCCTGCCAGAACAATCTGGGGCAGATTTCGAAAGCGTTTCAGTATTACGTGCTGGATAACGGCGGATCGTTGCCTTTGGCGCAGTTCGATGGCACGGATGGGCCGGCGCTGGACAGCAAGGGCCGTCCGGTTACTTGGATGCACTCGATCAATGCCTATCTTAGGAAAGATATAGAGCAGGTCGCCGTCTGTCCTGCGGACCCGCTGGGGGGGTCGTGCGTTCTGACGCACCCATCCGATTCGAGCAGAGAGCTGCGATCGTCGTATGGCATGGTGGCGGCGCTCAGCGGTCGAGAAGTCGCTTCCTTGCCGGCAGGAGGATCGGCTCTTATCGTAGAGAGCGTTTCGGGCGGGCAGTGGGGAACTCGCAATCATCGTCCATTGGTTGGCGGCAACGATGGATTCTTGTTGGATTATGCGGAGGATTTCGTCTCTCGCGCAGCGGTATCGAGGATTGACGAAAAAACAGGCTGGGATGAAAACAACATGCGCTCCTTTCATGGGCGGGGCCTCAACATCCTCTATGCCGATGGCCATGTTTCGGCCCAAAAGCCGTCCATTGCCAACCTATCGCGAGACGCAAAGGGCGATCCTTTGCCCCCTTGGGCGCCGCGCTTAAAAGCCGAAGATCGGTAATTTTTTGGCGACCCCTTGACAAGCCATTAAGGTTTGTGGTACAGTCAGCCAAATTAAGTCAATAGGTCAAACGGCTGGATTGACTTACAAGGCATCCAGTCCTGAGATCTAAGGAGGGAACGATGCGTGTAGTAATTGCTGGAATATTGCTCTCAATGGCCGCAGGGCTCTTTGCTCAGACGGCCACCATCACCGGAAAGGTCTCCTTTTCGGGAAAGGCGCCCGCCTCGAAGGCGATCGACATGAAGGCCGATGCCAAATGCGCGGCCATCCATGGAAACAAGCCCGTCAAGCCTGAGGATTTTATCTTAAACCCCAACGGCACGCTCCGATGGTGCTTTGTCTATGTCAAAGACGGTCCGATCCCCAAGGCGGCTCCGTCTAAGGCAACTGTCGTTCTTGACCAGCACGGTTGCACTTACGCTCCAAGGGTATTTGGAGTTGTAACCGGCCAGCCGATCGAGATTAGAAACTCCGACCCGCTGTTGCACAACGTCCACACAGTCTCCAAGGCCAACCCAACCTTCAACATTGCCCAGCCGAACAAGGGCATGAAGCGAGTGCACGTATTTATGAAGCCCGAAACGATGGTGCAATTCAAATGCGACGTGCATCCGTGGATGGGCGCCTATGCCGGCGTTGTGCCGCACGGCTTCTTCGCGGTTACGGGCGCAGATGGCAAGTTTACGATCAAAGGCCTGCCCGCCGGGACCTACACGCTAGAGGTCTGGCACGAAAAGTTGGGCAAGCAGACGATGCAGGTTACGGTCAAGGCTGGCGAGACCAAGACGGCGGACTTCGCTTACAAAAAGTAGCGCCTTAGGAGGTTTGAGATGACTCGGACATCGATAGCGTTTTTGACGAGCACGGCGATCGCCGGACTGCTGATGGTCGGCGTTGCGAGGGACAAGCCTTCGCAGGACGAGCTGATCGCGGAGGGCAAGGCGCTGTACGAGCAGTATTGCCTGACATGCCACGGGGCCGCAGGCGCCGGGGATGGCGAAATGGCCTATTTATCCCACCCGAAACCTCGCGATCTGACCGAAGGCGTTTATAAGGTTCGATCGACTCAGTCGGGCAGCGTGCCCACGGACGACGACCTGTACCGAGTCATCTCGAACGGAATGCCGGGCACGTCGATGCCCGCTTGGAAGGGCGACCTGACCAACCGACAGCGATGGGCCTTAGCCCAGTATGTCAAGAGCCTATCGCCTCGCTTCGCGACGGAAAAGCCGGAGGGCGCGCTCAGAGTGTCCGCAGTCCCCGCCGCAACGGATTCGATGCTGCAACTCGGCAAACGCATCTATGCGGCGCAGGGATGCGGCCAGTGCCACGGCGCAACGGGCAAGGGCGATGGCCCGTCCGCAAGAAACTTGCGCGATGCGAAGGGCTATCCGATCGTGCCTTACGACTTTACGCAGTCGGCGCGATTCAAGGGCGGCAGCGCTCCCAGGGACATCTACCGCACATTTATGACCGGCATGGACGGCACGCCGATGCCCAGTTATGCAGGCACGCTAACGGACAAAGAATCTTGGGCTCTGACCCATTATGTGCTTTCCTTGGTGAGCAAAGAGCCGGCGATCCCAGACTTTGGTCACGAGATTGTTGCAGCAAGAGTATCCCGACTGCCCGACATCGCTGCGCCGATGGATTCAGTCTGGAGCGGCTCTAAGGTCTCAATTATCCCAGTAAGGCCTCTTTGGGATCGGCCTGGGGCCGTGGATCGGGTGCAGGCCAAGGCTCTGCACGATGGAAGAACGCTCCAAATCTATCTGACCTGGAAAGAGCAGAACCCCAGCGACGGATATGCGCGGGTGCAAGAATTTCGAGATGCGGTCGCCGTTCAATTCCCTGTCCGGCAGGCAACCGGCACAAAGGCCTTCTATGGGATGGGCGACGCTCAAAACCCGGTCAATGTTTGGATGTGGCGGGCGGATTGGCAGGCGGATCTTGCAAGATTCAGAGACCTGTTCGCTCTCTATCCGAACATCGCCATCGATTGGTACCCGTTCGTTACCGATCCGACCTTTGTCCCTGCATTGAGAAGAGGCAATCTGAATGCGACGACCCTTCGCCTGACGTCCGTCGAGGATCTCAACGCGACCGGGCCATCCTCTATCACATCCCAGATCGCATCGAAGCAGAACGTTCGCGGCTTCGGAGCCTGGTACGAGGGCGCCTGGCATGTGGTGATTCAGCGCGATCTTCGAACGTCCGACGCTGAGGACGCCCAATTTGCTCCCGGAGCGGAGACGCCCATAGCATTCGGAGTTTGGCAAGGCGCCCAGGGAGACCGGAACGGCCAGAAGTCGATCTCGATCTGGCAAACGCTGCGCTTGGAGCCATAAGATGACTGCGACTGGTACGCGAAGAGACTTCTTGAAACTGCTGATCCCGATGGCAACATCGGCGACGGAACCGGCCGTCTACTACGATCCGGAATTGTTGGAGGCTGTCGTTGGCGAAGCCATGAGACGACAAGGCAGGCTGCCCAAGTCAATGTTGCTCGAGATCGAGCGGCTATATCAGACCATCGAGCCAGAGAACCGAGACAAGGCGTTTCAATCGCTGAATCGCGAGATGTTCGAGAATCAGGGGCATCATGCCTGGCTGCTGGAGCGACTGAGAGCATTTCCAGAAGCCCTTTCAGGCATCGAAGAGAGTTTTGTCCATCGCGCTCGAACGCCGTTCGACGCTGGCGCGGAACTGCGCGACCGAAAGGACGGCGGCAAGGCGCTCTTCATCTGTTTAGAACCGACGGTCTTTGAACAGAGGATAGATGGCTTTGTCAATCACGAGCTTCAGCACATTGAAGACATCCTGAATCCTAACTTTGGGTTCTACAAGCCGCGCCCCTTGGCAGACAGTCCTGCCCGAGAAAGCCTTGTTCGGGATCGACTGAAGGCAGTCTGGGCTGCGAGCGTTGACGGAAGATTGCAGCGCCGCGGGCTGGAGCCTCTGCGCAACGAGGCCGCCAGACGCACCGAGTTCGGCGCGTTCTATCGATCATTGCCCGATGAGGCGCTACAGACAGCGTTCGACAAACTTTGGAGCGAGAATTCGCCAAAGTTTGGCGACCTGTTGGATATGGCGCGGTCGGTTTCTGCGACGCTTGCCTGGGCGGGCATAGAGGATCGTGAGAGTTATTCAGACGATCAGATCGATCCGATTTTGTGCCCGATTTGTCGAATGCCGTCGCCGGAGAAAGAGCTTGATTTAAGCCCGGAGATGATTGTAGAAGCCATGGGCGACGACCCCGAATGGTTGCCCGCCTTTGGCATGTGTTCCCGATGTGCAGAGCATTACCGAGTCAGGACAGGGCAATGGTAACCCTTGCAAGGAGAAACTCATGAAATTTTCACGTCGTCAGTTTTTGAAGACTGCCGGTTTGACAAGCGGCGCGCTGTTGCTGGCAGATAGCACTCTGGGAGGAGGGTTGCGCACGCTTCAGCCTGCTGTCAATGTTCAGAATCCTCTGAAGCATTATCCGGACCGAGGCTGGGAGCAGGTTCTTCGCGATCAGTATCGGTATGACCGAGCGTTTACCTTTGTTTGCGCGCCCAACGATACTCACAACTGTCGGCTTCGGGCGCTGGTGCGGGACGATGTGATCGTGCGCATCGAACAAAACTATGACGCGGGCCACATAGAAGCCCTCGACGGTACCGCGACGACCGCGGCATGGAACCCCAGAGGGTGTTTGAAGGGCTTTACGTTCCATCGGCGCGTCTACAGCCCCTATCGTTTGAAGTACCCGATGATCCGTAAAGGCTGGAAAGAGTGGGCCGACGCCGGATTTCCCGAACTGACGCCAGAGCTAAAGAAGAAGTACAAGTTTGATAGCCGAGGCTCCGATCAGTTGCTCCGAGCCGGTTGGCAAGAAGCGTCGGACTATGTCGCCCGTGCGATGGTCGCGATCTCTACCCGATACAGCGGGGAAGAAGGCGCCGCACGGCTGAAGCAACAGGGCTACGAGCCGGAGATGATCGAGGACATGGGCGGAGCCGGCACGCGCACCATGAAGTTTCGCGGCGGCATGGGGCTGCTGGGCGTTATCGGCAAGTATGGCATGTGGCGCGCCGCCAACATGGTCGCGCTGCTGGATTCCCATGTTAGGAAGGTTTCGCCTGAGCAGGCTAAGGGCGGTCGCAAGTGGTCGAACTACACATGGCACGGCGACCAGGCGCCCGGGATGCCGTTTGTGCACGGGCTACAGGCCTCTGACGTAGACATGAATCAGTTGCGCTTTGCGCGGTTAAGCATCGCTTGCGGCACCAACATCATCGAGAACAAGATGCCCGAAGCGCACTTCTTTACCGAACTGATGGAGCGAGGCGGGCGATTGGTGGTCATCAAGCCCGAATACAGCCCGACGTCTCAGAAGGCCGACTACTGGATACCGATTCGTCCAAACACGGACGCTGCCCTGTTCTTAGGCATTACTCGTCTGATGATGGACAACGGATGGTACGACGAGGCGTTCGTCAAGGGCTTTACCGACTTTCCACTGTTGGTTCGTGCTGACAACTTGAAGCTGCTCCGTGCAAGCGAACTCTTTTCAGATCACAAACCCTTGCTTGCTTCTGACGGCATGTCGATGAAGCGTCAGAACTTGAAGCCCGATCAGTACGAAAAGTTAGGCGATTTTGTAGTTCGGTCGGCAGATGGCTTCAAGGCGATTTCTCGCGACGACGTGGGCGGAACGATGGCGGGACGGGGAATCGATCCGACGCTGGATTGGCAGGGAAAGGCGCGCCTGGCCAACGGTCAGGAGATCGAATGCCTGACGCTTTGGACGGCTTACAAGAGGCATTTGGAGGACTACGGGCTGGATGCGGTCGCGCAGATGACAAGCTCGCCTAAGGAGCTGATCGAGCGACTGGCCAAGGAGATTTGGGACGTTACGCTCGAAGTTCGCGAGCAGGATCCTACTGCGGGCGCCGTAGCCATTCACATTGGCGAGGGGATCAACCATTGGTTTCACGCAACGTTGGCCAATCGAGCCTTCTATCTGCCATTAATGCTGACGGGAAACATCGGCAAGGTCGGGTCGGGGTGCCATACCTGGGCCGGCAACTACAAGGGCGGTTTGTTTCAAGGGTCGCCGTGGACCGGCCCCGGCTTCCCAGGCTTCATTGCCGAAGATCCGTTCAATTTATCGCTCGATCCGGCATCGCACGGCAAAGACGTCAAGGTTCGCAAACTCTTCAAGGACGAAGAGCCTGCTTACTGGAATCATGGCGATCGACCTCTGATCGTAAACACGCCTAAGCACGGTCGAAAGGTGTTTACCGGCAAGACGCACATGCCCACGCCGACCAAGTTCCTTTGGTTCAACAACGTCAACCTGTTCAACAACGCCAAGCACGCGTACGACATGTTCTTCAACGTCAATCCAAACATCGAGTGCATCGTCTGTCAAGACGTTGAAATGAACTCGACCGTGGAGTACTCCGACGTGGTCTTTGCAGCGAACACCTGGGTCGAGTTCGAAGATTACGAAATGACCGCGTCGTGTTCGAACCCGTTTCTTCAGATATGGAACGGCGGCATCCGGCCGATCTACGACACGAAGGACGATCTAACGATCATACGCGGCGTGTTCGAGAGCTTGGCTAAGCTCACGGGCGATAGGCGTTTTGCCGATGCCTACAAGTTCAAGGCGCCGGTCTATATTCAAAGGCTGCTCGATAGCTCGACTACGACGTTCGGATATACCTTTGCCGACATCATGGCTGGCAAATACGGCGAGCCGGGCGTTTGTCTGATGATGTTCAGAACCTATCCAAGGGAGCCGTTTTACGAGCAAGTGTTCGAGAACGAACCGTTCCACACGGCGACCGGACGGTTGCAAGCCTATTGCGACATTCCCGAAGCCATCGAGGCAGGCGAGAACTTTATCGTGCATCGAGAAGGGCCGGAGGCCACGCCCTACCTGCCCAACGTGATCGTCAGTACAAATCCGTATGTACGGCCCGACGACTACGGCATCTCGGCAGAGGCGATGCATTGGGACGAGCGCACCGTGCGCAACATCAAGATGCCTTGGTCGCAGGTGAAGGAAACCACAAACCCGCTCTGGGAGAAGGGCTATCGATTCTATGGCTTGACGCCCAAGGGCAGGCACCGCGTGCACAGCGGCTGGAGCATGGTCGATTGGAACCAGATATGGGAGAGCAACTTCGGCGATGCCTATCGGTTGGATCGACGCTCGCCCGGCGTAGGGGAGACCCAAATGCACATCCACCCGGACGCGGCGAAGGAGATGGGGATCAGCGACGGCGATTATGTTTATGTCGATGCCAACCCGATGGATAGGCCGTACCGAGGCTGGAAGCCGACCGATCCGCAATATCGAGTGGCCAGGCTGATGGTGCGGGCCCGATACAACCCGGCCTTCCCAAAACAGGTCGTGATGATCCGGCACAGCCCTTCGATCGCGACCGAGCGGAGCGTGAAAGCGCACGAAACTCGGCCTGACGGTCGCGCTCAGTCCGTCGATACGGGCTATCAGTCGAATGTGCGCTACGGCGGCCATCAGGCGCTGACCAGAAACTGGCACATGCCGATGCACCAGACCGACACCTTGTTCCACAAGTCCAAGGCCATGGTTGCGTTTATCTTCGGCGGAGAGGCCGACAACCATGCGATCAACACGGTGCCCAAGGAGACGCTGGTCAAGATTACCAAGGCCGAGGACGGCGGACTGGGCGGCAAAGGCGTATGGAAACCGGCCACAACCGGCTTCTCGCCTGGGCGCGAGAGCGAGTTTATGCAGAGATACCTGGCCGGCGAGTTGGTCGAGTAGACCGAGGAGCGAATCATGATAAAGCCGTTTGAAGACGACGATCCGATGGAGTTGAAGGGCGTCGAGGTCGATGCTGAAGAAGAGTGCATGACCGAGATGACGAGGGCGTTTATGGATGAGTTCGTTCGCACAGGATACTCGGACGATGAGATTCTGCGGATGTTCCGATTACCCATCTATCATGGGCCTCACATGGTTCATCGAGCCAAGGGACCCGGCTATGTGAAGGAAATGCTGAACGAGGCGAGAGATCGCTGGCAACCGCTATCGTACGAAGGAGATCGATCATGACACAGGTGCATAATTGGCAGCTTGGACGCGAGATGTCGTATCCGTTTGAGGAGGCTCACCCCGATCGACAATTGGCCGCTGTATTTAATCTCAATCGTTGTATCGGGTGTCAGACCTGCACGATGGCCTGTAAGAGCACATGGACGTTTAGCAAAGGCCAGGAGCAGATGTGGTGGAACAACGTGGAGACCAAGCCATACGGCGGCTATCCGCAATTTTGGGACGTGAAAATTCTGAAGCTTCTTGAGGAAGAGCACGAGAAGCAGGGCGGCCAGATGGCATGGTCCGAAGACGAGGGCGGGCCGTACGGCAAGTACGAAGGGATGACGATCTTCGAAGCAGCGGACAAGCGGTATGGGCCGGAAGGACCCCAGCGCGCGCTTGGCTACCTGCCCGCCGATCACGAATGGACGGCGCCCAACATCTACGAAGACACCACTCCGAACTACGAAGGCGGCGAGTTAGGAATCAGCAAGGAGGGTTCGTCTCTTCCCGAACACAAAGCCTGGTTCTTCTATCTGGCTCGCACCTGCAATCACTGCACCTATCCGGCGTGCGTAGCGGCGTGCCCTCGCAAGGCGATCTACAAGCGCAAGGAAGACGGCATCGTGCTGATCGACCAAGATCGATGCCGCGGCTATCGAAAGTGCGTCGAAGCGTGCCCTTACAAGAAGTCGTACTACCGACCCAATACCCGAACGTCGGAAAAGTGCGTAGGATGCGTGCCATTGACCGAAGGCGCCGACCCGATCGGCGAGGGTCACCCGGTCGAATCGCGCTGCATGACGGCGTGCGTGGGAAAGATACGGCTTCAAAGCCTGGTCAAAATCAACCAAGAGACCGGCGACTGGGCCGATGACCCCGAACATCCGCTTTACTTCTTGGTCAAAAAAGAGAAGATCGCCTTGCCGCTCTACCCGCAGTTTGGGCTGGAGCCCAATCTCTACTACATTCCGCCACGATGGGCGCCGAGGCCTTACCTGCGCCAAATGTTCGGCCCTGGGGTGGACGACGCTATTGCCAAGTACACCGCGCCTTCGCGCGAACTTTTGGCAGTGCTCCAACTCTTCCGCGCGCATCGCTTGATGATCTTCAAATACGGAATCAAAAAGGGCGAGAAGCTTTATGAGACCAAGATGCCGGATGGTCGAACGGTCGAAGTGTTTAACGACACCGTGATCGGCTATGGCCAGGACGGGCGCAAGATCGTCGAAACGCCGGTGGTCGAGCCGATCCACAAGCGGACGCCCGATCGCCTAAACACAATTTAGGAGGCTGAATATGACTTCAAACGCGCAGTTGGTCGACGAGGCGCTAGGGCTGGCCGTTCTGTATCGCCTGTTGGCGTCGATGGCGCTTTATCCGGAACCTGCCAGCGTCGCTCGGTTGCGAGATGCCGATACCAAGTTGATGGTTTCCGAGGCGCTGAAAGCGATAGAGGCGGACGAACGGCTTGAACTGGAGATCTCGCGGATGTTGACAACTGCCGCGGGAATCTCGCCGATGCAGTGGCAAAGCGAGTACATATCGGTCTTCGGTCATGCAGCCAGCAAGGACTGCTCTCCCTATGCCAGCGACTACGGAGTTGGCAGCGTGTTTCAACAGGCGCAGAAGTTGGCCGATCTTAGCGCCTTTTATTCAGCGTTTGGGCTACAGACGCAACGCGAAGAACGAGCGGACCATATCGCGGTCGAATTAGAGTTCATGGGCTATCTCTGCCATCGCAAGGCGGTCTGCATCGCAGAAACGAAATCGGACGAAGATGCCGCGCAACTGGAAGCGGCGAGAGAAGCGTTCTTGCGTCAATTCTTGGCGCCGTGGGCTTTCAGCTTTTGCGGCCTGGTGGCAAAGACGGCCGAAGCGGTCGAAAGCCAATTGTTCTTGAGTTGGAGCGGGGCTGTGGAGAGTTTGCTGGCTATGGATCGCGACCGATTGGGGATAAACGCTACCGAATCGGTCGTAAATCTACAGCCCTTGCCCCCTTGGCAACCGTGCTCTACCGATTAGTCTAGCGGCCCGATCAGACGAAACTTTCCGACATCAGCCTTCCTCTGTTGCTACATCCGGCGAAATGGCTGCATACTATTCTTCGGTCAAGCGACCAAATAGAAAATCACTGGAGGCTGTAGAGATGAGCAGAAAATTTGGAGTGGTAATGAAGCTGATGGTGGCGGGGGCTTTGGCCGTTGCCGCGCTGTCCTCGTTCGCGCAGGGCGATATCCGCTGTTGCACCTATAGCGTCAGGCACAACTTTAGGATCTGTCTGCCGCAGTGCCCAGTCGTCGGGGTGGAGTGGAACTGGCACGCGCAGGCATCGGCCTGGAATCCGTTAACGACCAATATCAACAGCGGCACAGCCATATATCCCGTGCCCAGCATGGACACGAAGTGCGCTACCGCGTTCACAGCGCAGGATTGTTCGTTCGCAACCGCCTGCGCGGCTTTCCAAGTTGATCCGATCCCCGGCACCCCCTGCATTAAGGGCTACCATCAGGCTTATGGTCGCGCTTGTGTCCGTTGCCGTCAGTTTGGCGCGGCTGCCAATTCGGCGTCGCACATCAAGATCCTTTGCGGCGCTCCCAATGCGACCGGAGCGATCTCGTGGCAGCCTGTGCTTGAAGATCGCGTGGGCGGCGGATGCGAGGTTGTGAATCACGACCCGATTTACATGAAGTACGAAGGCATCGATGGATATTTGGAAGACCGGCTTTTCGATTTGCGCGCAAGCGGGTTTAGCTGGGAAACCCAGGATTTGGACGGAGACGGTTGGGGCGATGTGGCCAATCTCGTCCCGACGCGAGGCTCTGGGATCATTAACGTCTTTGTGGGCGGCCAGACGATGACAGGGCACCACGGCCAACTGCAGTTGGCTTATGAAGACGGCATGGTTACTAGCCTTGTGAAGACCGGGCTGTTCGAACCGTTGCCGATTCCTGGCGTAGGCCATCCCATTCCCGACGCGATCGAGGTACCGGCTTCGTTCGAGCTGCCGTTCGAGACTCCGCGAGGCATGCGCCTTCAGAGTATCGAGATCGGAGGGGACGGCAGAGGCGGCTGGTCCCCAGTAACGGGCGACGTCAATGGCGACGGCTGCGTGGACGACATCGACCTGGCGCGAGTTCTCCGGATGTTCGGTCAGAGCGGCGAACTGGCAGAAGACGTGAACGACGACGGCACAGTCGATGACGCGGACCTGGCCATCGTTCTCGAGAACTTTGGCATGGGTTGCTAATTAGGTAGCAAAAGCGCCCCGACCGAATGACCGGTCGGGGCGCTTTTTTTTTTGCAATCGCTGATCTACTTTCGTCGCTTGCGGAGCAAGGCAAGACCGCCCAACGCAAGCACAGCCATCGAAGAAGGCTCTGGCACGACGGTTACGTTGTCGATAAGCCCAAAGAGCAAGTGCCGAGCGTTCGGATCGGTCGACGAAGTGGCATTGATGTCGAACTGGCCGAAGAAGATGTTGTCGCCGCCAAAGGAAGGATTGGTTACGGTGGCGATCAGTAGTCCGTCTATCTGCCAGGTAACCGTGTTTCCCAGCTTCTCGATTCTCCATCGGTGCCAGGCCATGCCGAACGTCCCGACCGCGGTGTTACCGGTCTGCTGTGGAAAGAGCGTCAGTTGGGCAGCTGGGGCAGGCACATTCCCAAATCCAGCGTAATAAGCATGAGTGTTGTTAACCGCGGCCGCGGTGTTGCCGGCTGCATAGACGCCAGTAGCCGGAGCGATCGGGGCGCCCGGGCCATTGTAGGCTCTCACATCGGTGGCCGAACCGCCATCGCCTGTGCCGCCAAATCCGAGGCCTGTATAGGTCGAACCAGGAAACTGCACCTGGTTGGTCGGAGCGCCAATTCCGGCCTGCGTAACCTGAGTGGAACCGCTGCCGCCGCCGGGGAACGGGCCGTTAAAGTTCTGCCAGCAATCAAAGGTCAGGACGTAATCGCCGGTGAAGCTTTCGCCGAGCGGCGATACGCTCATGCCGCTGAAGAGGCCGGTGCCTGGCGTGTTGGCCTCCATCTTCAAACCGCGAGTGCCCGTTCCGCTCGGCGCCTGCGGAATGCCAACGGTCGAGTAATCGAAGAAGAAGTTGGCAAAGCTGCCGGTGTGCGATTGGTTGAACTGCCAATTGGCCGTCGTGTCGGTCTCAAAGTCGTTGGAGTAAAGCTGAGCGGATGCGCTCGTGATCAGCAAGACGGTTGCCGCGCCTGCCGCCAAAATGTGAGCGGTTTTCATTGGATCTCCTTTCGTCGTAAGATTTGATTCAAATCTCGAAGCGTGTTCCTAAATCATACATTACCATCGAATGCTTCCGGCCTGGCAATATTGCTTGATTCGATACCGACCAAATGCTGGCCAACTTTAACGCTCAGCGTCGAAGCGGGCCCATAGGGCCAAAAAATGTGTTAAACTGTTGCATATCTGTGGGAGGAGGTATCTCGATGTTTACAAGAGTGTCGGTGGTGGCGATCGTCGGTCTAGTCATCAGCCTTGCAAGCGCGCAGAACAGCACGTTCAACTTTCAGGCTAATCTACAGAAGTTTGGGCTCCCTGCTAATGGATCGTTCGAGATGGCGTTCCATGTCTACAGCGTTGCCACAGGCGGTGTCGCGCTACAGAGCTTTCCAACGACGGGGACCCTCTCGATCAATGTTACCAACGGACGGCTGGATGTGGAGCTTACCTACTCGACGGCCGTATTTAGCGGCCCAGATCGATTCTTAGAGATCGTAGTCGACGGAACGGTATTGTCGCCGCGAGTGAAGCTTAATCCAACGCCTTACTCGATCTTCAGTCAGAACACGAGGGGCGTTGTTGTCGATGCCAGCAATCGCGTGGGCATAGGCCAAACGGCGCCCGCCAATCGATTGCATTTGGGCGGTGGCAGCGATGCGTCTCTTACAGGCGGCGGATTCTTACAGATCGGCAACACGGGACTCACTAACGTCGTCTTCGACGATAACGAGATCATGGGGCGCAACAACGGCGCGGCCGGATTTCTGCATCTCAACAACGACGGCGGCACCTTGGTCTTGACAGGCGGAAGCGCAGGCTTTGTAGGCGTCGGTACGCCGAACCCTCAAGCCAAGTTGCACGTAAAAAGCAATGCGGACGTCTTGAACTTGGAAGGCAGCGACCATTGTTACATCCAGTTCTATCCCGATAGCTTTGGCGCAGGTCGAAAGGGGTGGCTCGGATATCCGACCGCCACGAGCAATGTACTAACCTTGGCAAACGAAATCGGTGGTACGAGCGTAGCCCTTGCGTCGAACGGCGGCGTCGGCATCTTTACCAGCACGCCGAACCGGCGGCTGACCGTATGGGACACCTTGAGCGTCGAGGCAAGCCCAGGGTTCATTCCGTTCGTAGGCGTCGTCCGACCGGGAAACGTGGCCTACGAAGCCTTCATGTACGTCGATACCAATGGCGAGGGCGTCGTCGCTGCCGATCGCAAGAGCTTCCGAGAGATCAATCCAGACGATCCTGAAACCGACATCTGGTACGTCTCGATAGAAGGCCCCGAAGCCGCTATGTATGTGCGTGGGACGGCCTGTTTGGTGAACGGTCGCGCGGTCATCGACTTGCCGCAACACTTTCGATCGTTAGCGTCCGAAAATGGGATGACCGTGCAATTGACTCCGCTCTCGATGGACTCTAAAGGCTTGGCCGTCGTTCAAAAGAGCCTCAATGGAGTTGTCGTAGGCGAACTCGGCAACGGTCAAGGCAACTATGACTTTGACTGGGAAGTAAAGGCCGTGCGCCGGAAGCACGAGAACTACGAACCAGTCAAACGATGGGACGAGTATATGCCTGCCGACGCTAAGCGCGAAATCGAGTGGGAGGAGAGACTAAGGAAAGTCAAGAATAGGCAATAAGAGACAAGGGCTCTGTGGCTAAAAGCAGGCTATACTCTGGATAGCTCTTAAGGGCTATACAGGAGGTTTATCGCTATGCGTTGCACGCTCGTTGCGCTGTTCGCGGTTATCGTCGTTTGCGCTGCTTTCTCCCAACCCTTCACTTATCAAGGCTCGTTGCGCGATGCTGGATTGCCAGCTTCAGGCGAGTACTCGATGACCTTTCGGCTCTTTGGCTCGCTAGCCGGGGCAGACCAGATCGGCGGCAATATTGTTCAGAACGTCTCGATCGCCGCAGGATTGTTTACAGCCGTACTCGACTTTGGCACGACAGCATTCAATGGGTCCGACCGGTGGCTAGAAGTTCAAGTGGGCGCTCAAGTCCTGTCGCCGCGCATTAAACTGAACGCTGTGCCCTATGCAGCGTATGCGCACAAACCGTGGGTGAAATCGGGTACTGCGGTTCATTATTCGGATGGGAACGTCGGGATTGGCACGTCTACGCCCGGTTTTCCGTTGACCTTTGCCAATCAACTGGGCGCCAAAATCTCGCTCTACGGCCAAAGCGGAAATAGTTACGGCTTTGGCGTTCAAAGCGCTCTTCTCCAGATTCACACGAACGTGCAGGCAGCCGACATTGCGTTCGGGTACGGGTCGAGCGAAGCCTTTACTGAGAGAATGCGCGTGAAAGGCAATGGCAACGTAGGCATTGGCACATCTACGCCGGTTTACAAGTTTGATGTTCTGGGCGGTGGCGGGGTTGCACGATTCAGCGACGGTACGAGGGATCTCGTTTCTTGGCTAGGCAGTTCTGAAGGCGCAGACGGAGCGTTCTTTGGAACGACTACCGCGCACTCTTTAATTCTTCAGAGCTCCAATACTGCCAGAGTAACGGTACTGCCGAATGGCGACGTTGGAATCGGCACAACGACCCCGATGGCCAAACTCGACTTGAGAGGTCCCGCCATTATCCAAGAGAGAATCGATGTGGTTGACGAGACTCTCTCTACTAAAGTCATTTTGGGCGCGCCAGGCGGCGTCGGCAGGATCAATACTTATAACGCAAATGGAATTCACATGAACTACATTAGCACGAACGGCGCTACCAACTTCCCCTTGATGGGCGTTTTGAACTCAGCTCAGACTGTCGTTGCGGGTGGAATATTGCGAGACAATGTGAGCGGCACCGTCGTGTTTGCGAACGTCAAAAACTTTGTCGAGCCCAATCAGAACGACCCGACAACCGACATTTGGTATGCGAGTCTGGAAGGTCCCGAAGCGGCCATGTACGTCCGTGGCAAGGGCCGGCTGGTCAATGGCGAGACAACGATTGTTCTTCCTGACCACTTTCTATCTATGATGTCGTCCGATACCTCGACCGTCCACTTGACGCCTCACTCGAGGAGTTCCAAGGGCCTTGGCTGTGAAATTGGTCCCAACGGCATCACGGTATTCGAACTGGCCGGCGGCAAAGGTGCATACGAGTTCTCGTGGACGGTAACTTCCGTTCGCAAGGGATTTGAGAACTATCGCGTCCTTCGACCATGGGACGAGATCGCGCCCGTAGAGACCGATCGCGAAAAGGCCTGGCAGGCTCGGCTGAAGGAGTTGGAGGAGAAAACAGACCGTAACTAAGGCTCAACTTCGGCGTCCATTATCACATGAGGCAGACTTGGGTCGCAATCGCGATTGCATTGTCGTCATGCGCCTTCGCGGATGGTTTGACTTGGCATGAAGGCATGCCCAAGGCGATACAGATCGCGAAGGCCGAAAACAAACCGATCTTGGCTTTAGACCTCTTCGGCCGTTGGGACGATGAGTTCTGCTGAACGAACGCGCGCACACTGAGAGCCGTGCTGTTCTCAAACCCAGAAGTTCAAGAGTTTCTCGAAAAAAACTTCGTGCTGACATGGAACGAGGTTCGCCCAGTGCCCAAGGTCGAGATCGATTTTGGAGACGGCAAGAAGCTAACGCGCACCTTGATGGGCAACACCGTGATCTATGTCTGCCGTCCGGACGGTACGGTGGTCGACGCATTGCCCGGCATCTACACCCCGCATGATTTTCTCAAAGAGATCAAGGTTTCTTTAGCTGCGCTTGCCGTCAGCGATGAGAATCTGGCCGACCACCACAAAGGGCTTGTGGAAGCGGATGTAACCAAGGAGAGAGCGCGGGTTTCCATGTCAAAGGCGCGCGTGGAGAGTCCGCTTTTGGCCGCGCTCGGCGTTCCACAGTACGAAAGTCCGGATGGCGAATCTAAGCCAATGGCGCTGGATGTCAGCAAGATTCCTAAGAGCCGGGCAGAGATGGAAGCGATGGGAAGCGCCGAGCAGGTCGTCGCCAAGGATTCCTCCAACAACGTGCGCTACGTAAGGCCGATCGTGCACTTCATCTTAAGCCGGCAAAATGCGGCGCAGAAGCCAGAGCAGCTGCGCGAGACGATCTTTGCTCAGGCGCTCGGCTTCGACATCAAAGACCCCTACCTAGGGCTAGCGTCCTTGCTGTTGCCCGGCACGCCTGGCGGTCGAACGAACTAACAGCCCAAGCCAAAGTTCTCAAGCACGATGGCCAGATCTTGGTCGTCTACGATGCCGTCTTCGTTGACATCGGCAAAGGGATTGACGCCTCCGAACGCTTCTAAGACCAGCGCTAAGTCCTGGTCGTCCACGCAGCCATCGCTGTTCGTATCGCCGTCTGGCACGATTGGGAAGAAGTGGAAGCTGTCGTACCCAATGTTGCAGTCGGGGAAAACGTTATTGCCATCGCTCTCCGTAATCTCGATGCGCTTGATATTCTCCGTTGCCGACACGATGCCCCAGAAGTCGGCGGCTCCGGGAGCGCCGCCTCCGCCCCCAGCGTTGTGCACGGGTATAGCGCCGTTGAACAATTGTGAGCCGGTGGACGAGACAACTCGGATCGTGGATCCGCTCACGCCATCGGCGGATTGCGAAAGATGGTCGAATCCAAACGCTCGCACTGGGTTTCGGAACTCGATAGTCATGCTGTCGTGCTCGATCGGCGGATTCGAGCCCGGCCCAAGCTCCAGACCTCCTGGCGAAACGACCATCTCGCCAGAAGTCGGGAACAGCCTATTCGTGCTCGCGTCCCGAACGCCAGAAAAGCCGCCGGGCGTAAAGGTGTCGTTGCCTCGAACGACGTGCAAGAGCGCCGCCACCGCGATGAATCGCACCCCTTTGTACGACAAGCCTGACAAGTCTACGCCATGCAGGGTCTCAAAGTCGATGGTCATAGGCGGATTGCCCGCCGCAGCCATGAAGCCCGCTTTGTTCTGCGGAAACGTCTGAATTTGCGCCAATGCGCTCAAGGCAAATGTCGCTATTGCTAAAGTCGCGGAAATCTTCACCGGTTCCTCCTGAATGGGCGAAGCATAAACCCATTGTCTATTTTGCTACATCCACGCGCCGCCTACATTCACTATATTGTACAGTCGGTTTTGCCGAAGTTCGCGACCGCCGCATCTGAACTGAGATACAATTAGACGAATAGAGCCGAGATAAGTCTTTGAGACGGCATCTGGAGGCCAGACAATGTTGCGATTTTTGAGGCTCGCAGTCGTGTTGCACTTTAGCCTGTGCTTTGCAGGCGCGGTTCTTGCTCAGGGCCTGCCGCCCATCGTTTGGGAAGGATTCCAGTCCCAAGACATCAATGCGATCGCTTTCTCGCCCGACGGCGCCCTCTTGGCTACCGCCAGTGCGGACAGAACCGCACATCTGTGGCGAGTGGAGGACGGCACAACTCTGCACAACCTCAGCGGACATTCGGGCGAAGTTCGCT
Source organism: Armatimonadota bacterium (assembly GCA_013359125.1). NCBI lineage: Bacteria > Bacillati > Armatimonadota > Armatimonadota bacterium. Next base: position 135,593 of record JABWCR010000004.1, read on the forward strand.
CCGTCGCCTTCTCGCCGGACGGCCAACTGCTGGCCACCTCGGCCGATGACAACACCGTCCGAATCTGGCGCGTCTCGGACGGAAGTCTCAGTAGGATGTTTACGCAGCACAACGCGGGAGTCGCCTGTGTAACGTTCTCGCCCAATGGTGTTCATTTGGCCTCGGGCGACTATAGCGGCCGGGTCATCGTTTGGAACGTCTCCGACGGTTCGATCGTTCGATCGATATCGAACCTCGACATCGTCGTACAGCTTGCCTTTACCTTGTCTGGCGGCGAGCTCGTAGTCGCGTCGAGCCAGTGGGACGGTTTCAACGCCTATGGCAGGTTGCGATGGATCGCAACGGAGACGGGCGCCATTGTTCGGACGATCGCTGCCGGTTCCCCTATCACTTCTCTGGCCGTCTCGCCAGACGGACTTGCGTTGGCAACCATCCATGGCGCGTGCTTCGACTGTCTGCGAGGCGAAATCAAGATGTGGCGAGCCACCGACGGTCAACGGATCCGTATGTCCGTTAAGCGTCCGGACACGATCGGCGGACCTTTTGAGCCGTGGCTTCAAGACACGACGGAAACGCAAGCAGAGTTTGTCGCAGCGTCCGGCCACGTTTATGCGTTCTATAGTCTTGCTCGGGACAATGCCGGCAACCGCCAACTCTTGCCGGGAGACCCCAGAGCCGACGTAAACCGCGATGGCTGCGTGGACGACGTTGACTTGGCGATCGTGCTGGGGGACTTTGGCCAGGCCGGAAACCGCGACGCGGACGTTAACCTGGACGGCATAGTGGACGACACCGACCTCGCCATCGTGCTAATAAACTTCGGCAGCGGATGCTGAGCGGATACAGGATAGGCGGGCGGTCGAACGAACTAACAGCCCAAGCCAAAGTTCTCAAGCACGAGCGCAAGATCGGTGTCGTCCACTGCGCCGTCGTTGTTCAGGTCTTCTGGCAGTCCCGAACCGGTCTGACCAAATGCGGTCAGCACCAATGCGAGATCAACGTCGTCCACGCATCCGTCCAAGTTCACATCGCCGGGGATCCGAATGATCACGGGCGTGCAACGGCTGAACTCCGATGTCTCGAAGAACAGGAAGTTGACCGGGAGAAAATGGCGTCGACTCGCGGTCGTCGTTATGAGCGAGCCAACCGGCGCCAAGCCCGGATCGACATCCACACTGAAGCTGAGGATGCCGTTCGCGTCGGTCAGATCTTCTAAAATTGCCAGAGGCTGTCGTCCTTCGCCGTGGTTGCCGGGGTCGCACTGCACGTTCGAATAAAAGTAGATCGCATACCCTGTTTCAGGCAGCGCAGTCAACCTGCCGGAAATGACTGTATCCGTGCCTGTGAAAATCGCGGAAAGAACGACAGGGAAGTTGACGATGTTGTCTTCCGGCGGATCGTCGTTGGGCGTAACGCCATCGTCGCCAACGTCGATGCCGAGGTCGTCGTTGTTGTAAATGCGATTGCCAATGATGCCGTTGATGCGATTGTTCAGCGGTCTGGTTACGCCGTTGCGGTTGTTGAAAGCAATGCGGTTCCAGTGCGTCGAAAATACGCCGCCGACTGTGTTGTACTCGCTTATGCCACGGAATCGAACGCCGTTGAGGCCGTTTCCCAGGTCCATCGTGCCCGTGATGTCGGTGCCAATGCTGTTCAGAACCACGGCATTGCCTCCAGAGTTCTGGATTCCTTCAATGTCGCCCGTAATCTCAATACCGTCGAGCGTGTTTCCACTAATCACGTTGCCGCCATCAAACTGCGCGACCCCGACCGAATTGCCAGAGGAGTTGTCGATGCGAACGCCGACAAGATTAGGCATTGCGGCATTGCCAGAAATGTTGACGCCAATGTGATTGTTTCGAACCACATGGCCGCCGCCGCCCGTGATCAATACCCCGATGCCCGAATGGTTAGAGACGATATTGCGTCCCGTAACGCCTGCTCCTCCAATTTCAGACGCTCGGCTATCCTTGAGAAAGATGCCGTTCGTGGCGTTTGGAGCCGGGTCGCCGGCCTTGTTCAAGCCGATGTAATTGCCCATGATCTTGTTGCGAAGCGCCTGCGCGCCTTCGATCAGTACGCCTGACCGACCATTATTGGCAATGATGTTGCGCTCGCCGGTCTGTCCGGGCGAAACCAGACTGTCCGGCGCGTTAATGATGGCAATACCGTCAAATCCGTTGGGCCGGGAATCGACGCCGTTCGCGCCCGTCCCAACGACGTTGCCCGCAACTTGGTTGAATCCGGCGCCGTTGCCTGTAATCAAGACGCCGTACTGCTGATTGCCCGAGACGACATTGCCAGGCGGCGTTCCCGGATCGTTCGTCGATGCGCCAATAAAGTTATTAGGCGCGCCTGTAATGACTACCCCGCTCAAGTTGGCCAAGCGCGTCTGCCCATCGATCGCCACGCCGATATAGTTGCCCAATATCTGGTTTCCCGTCGCCTGAGCGCCGTTGATCGCAACGCCATGTCCAAAATTATTGCTAAGGATGTTTCTGGCATCTGCGCCGTTACCGCCGATGATGTTGTTGGGCGCATTGGTGATCTGGATCGCATTCCCCGTATTGGGCGCGCCGTTGATTCCATCGGCCACCACTCCGATGCGATTGCCCTCAACCCGATTGCCCGAGGCGCGATTGCCCGTAATCTCAACCCCATGCGCATTCATTCCGATCACATTCATTGCGCCTTCGACCGTGCCGCCCACAATGTTGTTTGCAGCATGCTCCAAGCGAACTCCGTTTCCGATATTACGGCCCAAGAACGATCCATCCGCGTTGGTGCCGATATGGTTGCCCTGAATCTGGTTGCCCGTCGCCGGTCCAAAGCCTTGGATGAAGACGCCGTGCACGCCGTTGCCGACGACCAAATTTCGAGCAGCTGGGACTGTGCCTCCTAGGGTGTTGTTCAAGGCATCGGCCATAAACACGCCGGAGAACCCGGCGCCCATCCGCTGCGATTCGTCTCGATTGCTGCCCAATAAGTTGCCCTGCACAAGGTTGCTGGCGCCGTTCAAGATTCGCACGCTGTTGAACTCGCTGCCCGCAACAACGTTTCGAGCCCCTTCGGCCAGCCCGCCAACCGTGTTGTTTCTTGCCGTCGCCCCGACGATAACGACCCCGATGGTGTTGCCCAGATCATCGGCGTTGCCAGGGACGCCGTCTGGGTTCGATACCATGCCCGTAGCATCCAAACCCAGATAGTTGCCTTGCACTCGGTTATTCTCGACCGTTCTGAAGCCGCCGTCCAGCATGACTCCCGCGTTGCCGTTGTCGGCGATCACGTTGCGAGCGGCTCCGGCCAATCCGCCGATAACATTGTTCGAACCCAGCACAACGATGCCGCCCAAGCCTTCAGTCGCACGGCCATTGCCCTTAGCGCCCGAACCGAATCGGTCTATGCCAACGTAGTTGCCCTCCACAAAAGAGTGCGAGCCGCTCAGAGTAAGCCCGGTGCGGTTGAAATTGGTTATGATCAGGCCGCGGACAACGCTGTCGGAAGGTACCGTGAGGCCGTTCCCCAAGCCCGATACAAAGTGTCCATCGATCTCGATAATGGGCGTGTTCTCGCCGCCAGGTTGAGTCGAACCGTCTATGAAAACCGGCCTAACAATATCCGGCAAGTTGGTAAACGGTTCGTACGTAAGGCCGCCCGTTACGGCAAAGTTAATCGCGTGCGAACCGGCTAGCGCATTGATCTGCATGATGGCCGCCCGGAGTGTGCAGACGCCGGTGAATCCTGACGTGGCATTGCCCGTATCGCAAATGCCGTCGGTTATATCGCCGTCCGGCAAGTCCAGCAGAAGGTTGACCGTAAACGTCGCCATCGTTCGCATACCCATCGATAGGGCCGCCACGCCAGTAGATGTCAACCCTGCGATATCGGTGAACGCGGTCGGATTCAGGCGCATCGGCAAGGCCGCGCGCAGGCCAAGCTCAAAAAGAACGTCCTCAATGACGACCTTCCCATCGTCTGCGCGAGCGACGACGATCTCTCCTGTCTCAAAATTGCAAACTACAAGGTCGTCATACTCGTTCGCGGTGATCCGTGCGCGAAAAGCGATCGACCGGTCGCCAGAGAAGGGAACTCGGCCTTTAGCGGCGATCGATCCGTCGGGCTCGACTACCCGAACATCGCCTGTAACCGAAACGGTCGCGATTTGATAATCTCCGCCGTTGGCAAAGCGCCCTGGAGCCATCGCTGTCAGCGGCATGTTTAGGACAAGTTTGCTTTGGGCAGGCAATACGCCCGACTTTCCTCCGTGCGAAAGCATCCGATCCCGGCCAAAGACGACGAACAGCCCCTCATCGGTCGCGCAGGCGATATCGATCCAGGGTTTGTCGTCAAACTGAGCAGGCGCGATTGCGTTAATTCTTCCCGGAGCTCGGACTCTCTCTGCAATCGCTCTCATCGCGCCTTCGGGCCCTTCATAGACATAAAGTTCAAAGGACTGGCCTAAGTCGATTCCGATCAGCAGGTCAGCCAAACTGTCGCGGCGGTTCGCATCGCCGGAGGCTAAAGCCGTGATCGTGCCCGACAACAGACTCCTCTGTGAGATCGCGAAGGCTCCTCCACCATTGCCGGACAACCACAACAACTCCGATCCCTTTCCGCAGACAATGTCCGTCCTTCCGTCGGCGTCAAAGTCGCCCGATGCAACGAGCTCCGGCGCAAACGGCAGGGCAGTGTCGACCGTGTGCGGCAAGAACGGATCGCTGCCGCCGCCTAAGTGCGGGAAGATCGCGCCCGGGTTCCCCAATTGAACGCGAACGGATGCGCCATGAACGAAAGCAACGTCTTGAATCCCGTCGCCGTTGAAGTCAGCCGAGGCCATTTGTTGGCTATAGGCGGGCAGAAAGTAGAGAGAGAGTAGTATGCATATCGAGAGTTTCATGTCGAGCCCTCCCGGTTCGTTTCATAGATTGTACAACAGATTTAAGCCGATTGAAGAAACCCCTCGCCCGATGCAAGAGCGAGGGGATGGCGAGTTTACTGCTTGCGCCGTCGCGAGCGCACCGCCAATGCGATCAAACCGCCGCCCAAGACGGCCATCGAGGCGGGCTCGGGCACGGGTTCGCCATAAATAAAGTCGTCCATGACGACGACATCGTGTCCGTTCAGCGGATCGTCGTTAGGGCCGCTGTTCAAACCCATTGCAGCGTTTCCGCTGAAGATTCGAACGCGGGAGACGATCCGATCGGCGAACTTGACTCCGGCAAAGGAGAAACTTTCGTGAGGATTAACGCCCGCAGGAACGAAGATGGAGTAGATCAGACTGTTGTTGGCGTCGTAATACTCCATCTTTGTGCTGTCGGGCAGGTCGATGTCGGTAAACACGGCGCCAAACCCCGTAACCGTCGCCGGGAAGTTGGTACCGGCTACGAAGAAGCGCACGTCGGTAATGACGCTGTCGAGCGCGGTGAACAGCCTTTGCTGGCTGAACACGGCGAACTCGTTCGGATAAGAAGCGTTGATCCGAGCGTACTCGACCGGGGTATTGGTCGGGTTGCTGTCGTCCGCGCTCAAGAGAAACCCAGAGCCAGGCGTTGTGAACTCGGCGCCGCGGGCGCGGGGCGCGACCGGCGCGTTGAGAAAGTTGCCGGGGAAGAGGTTAGGATCCGAGAAGGCATCGCCCACCGCGTCCCAGTTGATTTCTCTTCTACCGTTTGGATTGCCCACGCCAGGCGTGTTGGCGTTGAGCGGTCCCAGCAGGGTTCTGTACTGATTGACGACGCTGAGCACCGCGGCGTGATCGCCAGAGCCGGCCAAGACGGTTTGGCCGTGGACCGGCAGCGCGACCGCCACCATGGCCGCTACCGTCAAAAAGATGTACTTGTTCGGCATTTTGACCTCCCATTTCGACTGAATGTATGTTCAGTTTATCGATGGGAGGCCTCTTGCCGCATACGCCGTTTGGCCTATTTTGAGGCTGAAATTGTGCTACAAATTCTCAAAAAGCCGTTCAGCACCCCATGCCAAAGCCTTCTAAGACCATAGCCAGGTCGGAGTCGTCCACCACGCCGTCGCGGTTGAGGTCGGCATTGCGGCGGCCGGTTTGGCCAAACTCTTCCAGGACGATTGCCAGATCGATATCGTCCACACAGCCGTCAAAGTTAACGTCTGAATCGGGCACAGGGGTCAGCAGATAGCCGATGCCGTTGCCGTTCGCCACGATCTGGTTGTCGTTGTTGATGTCCCTGGCTTCTTGAAACACGCCCAAAAAGTCGGCCGTTACTAAGTCGTTCAGGTCCTGCATCACCCCTGAATAGAGGAAGGCCCGATCGACACCGCCGCTTCGATAGAAGCCGACGATCCATTCTGCATCGTTGATAGAATAGGCTTGAGAGACCGTTCCGCTCAAGGCGCCCAGGTCCTCGGACAGACCAAACCGCCATCGGCAGGCGCGGTTTTGGTTCAGGTGGTTGTTCGCATAGCCTACGATAACGCCCTCGTTGTTGATGGAATAGGCGCGGCCTATGCTGCCGCCGAGCAATGGCAACTCGTTTGCGATTCCGAACTCGTACACGAAAGGCTTTTGTTCGTTCGATGCATTGGTAGAGTATCCTACCACTCGGCCCGAGTCGTTTATCCCATACGCCCAGCCCAAGTTTCCGCCTAGCGACGGTATTGCGGTCATTGAGGAGCCGTCATATCTATAGGCGCGATACTGGCTGTTGGACAACTGGGCCGCTCCGGCGATGAGCCCCGATGCGTTGATCGCCCACCCGTAGCTGCGCTGACCGCCAAGAGTCGGGATTGGAGCCATGTTGCCGTTTTCATACCGGAATCCTGTCGGAAGGCCGGATGCATTGTTCGAGTAGCCGACGATAACGCCCAGCGAGTTGATGTCGTAAGCCTCGCTGCGGTTGCCGCCCAAGAAGCCAAGCCCGGTCATCGTGCCGTTTTGCCACACAAAGGCCTCGATCGCCGACCCGCCGATGTTAGACCGTCCGACGACGATGCCGCTATCGTTCAACGCGTACGCCTCGGTCGTGCCCGTGCCGAGATTGCCGAGATTAGTTACTGCAAAGCGCTGCGCGAACGCCGTACCGACAAGCAGGGCCGCGCACGAAACGAGAATCGATTTGTTTAGCATGGCTAAATAATACCTCCAGGTCAAGGAAAGAGTATTGGATTCAGTGGACTGGCAGCCGGTTCGCCCGGTTGCTGTCCCGGATGAAACGCTTGCAGATCGGCTTGGCGATGCGGGCTGTCCGGTTCCATAATCCGGGTGCCGTCGGGGTAGTAGATGACGGTCATGGCCTCTCGCATGTAACTGCTGCGATTGGGACCGGCCATGTGCAGCGTCAGGCCGGAGTGAAAGGTCGCATCGCCCGGTTGAAGCTCGTATTGCGTTGTCGGCCAGCCGCGCTCGGCCACCATCTTTTCGAATTCGACATGGTTTTCGTCGGAGATCGCTCGGTGGCCCAGGAAACCTTCTTTGTGAGAGCCATCGGCAAAACTCATGGCGCCCATTTCGGCCGTTACGGGACAGAGCGCCATCCACATCGTGATCGTGTTGTCGGTGTCCAGCGGCCAATAGTGCTGGTCTTGGTGCCACGGGGTGTTTTTACCGCCCGGTTCCTTGAACAGCGCCTGGTCGTGGTAAAGGCGAACGGACGGCGCGCCCATGAGCTGGGCCGCGATGGAGGCAAACCGTTTTGCGAATACGAACTCCCTGCATGGTGCGTTCAATTGCCAGAGGTTTGTGATTTGCACGAACCGGCGCTGCTCGCCGCCAATGCCGGGTTGAATGTGGCGCTCTTCGGCTGCAATAGCGAGGGTGTTCGCAATGGCGTCGCGATAAGGCTGCAGCGCGTCGGGGTTAAGCAGCCCTCGAATCACCGCTCGACCGGTATCCCGATACTCTTCGACAACTTCGGAAGCGACCAGGAAAGGTTCGTTCAGGTTCACACGATAGATGTTCACCTGAAAGCGATAAGAATCCTGCTAAGAAAAAAAGGCCGGCAGCCAATAAAGCAGACTGCCAGCCTTTGACCTTGACTGTTCTAAGGACTTAGTTTCGGCGTCGTCGGAGCGCCAAGGCGCCCAGTCCGCCAACCAGAGCGATCATCGATGCCGGCTCTGGCACCATGCACCACTGGCCGCGAATCTCTCCGCCAGGGAACACGTTGGTGTGAACGTTGAAGTACAGATTACCAGCCATCAACGCAGCCTCGCTAGCGATCGGATTGGTCATGCTAGCGCCCGACACTGTGTAGTGAATGACGCCGGGCGGGCTCTCCGTCCAGGTACCGGGGGCGCCCGTGTCGAACACGATTGGGCCGTTGGAACCTGCGGGCGCAACATGGTGATGCGCGCCTCGAAGGAAGTTCATGTTCAGCTGGCCGCCGGGCAACTGAATGCCCCAAACGTCAACGATCAAGGTGAACGTCTGATTGGAGTCATCATAGAACATTGTGGCGGCGCCGAACGCATTGGTATTGCGCGGCGGCACTTCCTGGAAGCCTGTTAGAGCAGCCTGAAAGTGATGGATCATGGCCTCAGCCTTGGGCGCGCCCATAGTGAGCGAACCGGCGACCAAAGCCGCTGCAACAAGCAGCTTACAATTGAACCGCATACTCATCCTCCTTTGCTTAAGATGGAGTCTTTCGACAAGGATTCTTCGCCCTCGCCGCTGAAGCAAGTTTACCCAAACGAAAGGCGATCCTTGCCTTCATTCCCTAAACATTCGCTTTCGCGGCTAAAGTTCCTGCATGGCGGCCAGAACGTTTATCATCTTTCTGCGAACGATGAGCCACTCCGCTTTTTCGGGGGTGTAGAGAACGTGATTGGTCAAGACTATAACCGCCGACTTCCGAGTTCGATCGATGACGATGGCCGTACCGGTGAATCCTGAATGCCCAACGACCTGGCGCGAAAAGAGGTCGCCCCGAGGCAGCATCTCGTTGGGCTCGGCAAACCACCCAAGGCAGTGCCAACCCAATTGGCCGTCAAGACGCACGTGCGGCGACAAAAATCGCTCTGTGGCCTGCGGGCTAAAGAGACCCTGACCCTCGTTCAACAGGCAACGAACATAGGTCATTAGATCGTCGATAGTCGAAAAGAGGCCGGCATGGCCGGCGACGCCGCCCATCCACCAGGCGTTTTCGTCGTGGACTTGGCCTTTCAAGGTGCTTTCGGGCCGGCTTCGGCTGTGCCCGGTAACGACCGCCCGTTTCTGTTGAGCTTCGTTTGGTCGATAGGTGGTTGAGTTCAACTTGAGCGGTGCAAAGATGTACTTTTTCGCAGCCTCATCCAGGCTTTGGCCATAAACTTGCGCCAAGATTTCGCCCAGCAAGATGTAGCCCAAGTCGCTATATTCGTACTCCGTGCCGGACGGTCGTTTGAGAGGCGTCGCCGCGATTTGCTCGATCGCGCTTTTGTCGGGAGTTTGGTAGAGCGCCTTCCAGGAGGGCAAGCCGCTGACATGGCCGATCAAATGGCTGACCGTAACATCTTTGAGATACTGGGCGTCCGGTATCCACTTCGTTGCCTTCTCCGCTAGGCTGATTAGGCCCAATTCCAACGCTTTCACCAACAGGGATCCGGTCGCAATGGGCTTGGTGAGCGAGGCCAGGTCGAACAGAGACGTCGAGGTCGCCTGTTCGTTCCTATCGGGATCAGAAAGCCCTCTAACTATCTTTACTTTTGCCCCGGTCGGCGTTACCAGAGCGCAGGCAGCGGCGGAGAAAACTTTAGATTCTATGGAATCGTCAACAAGATCTCTTAAGACTTCGGGGCTGCTCATTCGCGGCGAAGTTCGACAGGACTTGCTCCGTTCCTGTCGTATAATCTGAACGGGAACACGCATATGAAACGAACTGCGCTGGTGGCGTGCTTGGTTACAATGACTGCCGTCGCACAAAATACCGACTATCCGGGCGCGCGCTGGATTCCGGCCAACAGCGGCAATCAAACGGCATCGAATCGCCCGGCGACGTATCCTGTCGATTACATTGTGATCCACGTAACCCAGGGTTCCTACAACGGCGCGATCAGCTGGTTTCAGAATCCGGCCTCTCGGGTTTCAGCCCACTATGTCATTCGCTCCAGCGACGGCGAGATTACGCAGATGGTGCGCGAGAAGGACATTGGCTGGCACGCGGGCAACTGGAACTACAACACTTGGTCGGTCGGGATCGAGCACGAGGGCTGGGTCGATCAACCGCAATGGTTCACGACCGCGATGTATCAGTCGTCAGCCGCGCTCGTTCGCGACATCTGCCGCCGTCAGGACATTCCGCGCAACCGTGTTTACATCATCGGACACAACGAGGTGCCCGGAGCGACCCACTCCGATCCCGGACCTTACTGGAACTGGTCGTACTATATGCAGTTAGTGCAATTGGAAGCCCTGTACCATTCGGCGCAATATCCCATTCAGATTCGACCGGGCGAACGGATCGTGGCGACCATTAGAATGCTAAACAGCGGCGCGACCGATTGGACCCCGACCGGGTCGAGCCATGCGCGATTGGGCACGGCCAACCCGCGAGACCGCATCAGCCCGTTCTTTACTCAAGGCGATTGGGTCTCTTACAACCGTGCGACGGGAGTCGATGCCCTGACGGCGGTCAACGCTGTCGGCGACTTTTCGTTCGTGTTGACCGGCCCCAGGGAGTACGGCCAATACAGCGAGAGCTACCAATTGGTGAGGGACGGGATCACATGGTTCGGTCCTGTCGCAACCTACAATATTCTTGTGGTTCCTTGGGAAAAGCATTACGACAATCGACATGTCGATGCGACGTTTCACGGACAGTGGCGAACAAGCGAGATCGGCAACGATCGTTACGCCCAGGACTACCGATGGATACCCGTGTCGAGAGGCTCGACCGCGATTGCCCGCTGGCGGCTGAACGCGCCGATCGACGGTTGGTACGACGTATACGCTTGGTGGACGGCCGGATCCAACCGAACCGCTTCGGCACCCTACGAGATCGTCCATTCGGACGGCGTGCTGCGCAAATCGCTGGACCAGACGACGAATGGCGGGCGGTGGAACCTAATCGGCAGAGTGCGACTGGATGCAGGCGGCGGCAGCGTCTATTTGAAAGCAAACGGCACAAAGCCGGGGGTTGTGATTGCAGATGCGGTACGGATTATCGGTCCTTTTTAGTCTTGCAGGAGGCTCAAAATGAGAGCATTTGGCATTGGCCTGATAATGGTCTTGCTCGCCGTTGCACAAGCCCAGGTCGACTTGAAGACCGACTCAAGACTTTCCAAGACGATAACAGCCGAAGAGATGTTCTGGCCGCTCAGCGACTTCTGCAAATCGATGACGGAGACGACCGGCCTGCAGATTCGAGTCGCCAAGCATCTGGAGGCTCGCAAAGTCGCCGTCTTGGTCAACGATCGGCCTGCTTGGTATTTGATGGAGAAAGCGGCCGAGGTCTCCAACTGCGTTTGGAACAAGACGGACGACGGCTATACGCTGATGCAGACCCCTGCGGCGGCTGATTTGGAACGCAGGACGGTAGATGCGTTTGAGAAGGCTCGAAAGCAGGGATTGGAAGACGCTATCAACTCGGCTCTAGCCAGTCGCAACGCCGACCTGAATAAGAAGATCGCTCGATTGGTCGATCTAAGAGATAGGTACGAGGAAGCAAGGCACGACCGCGACATTGCGGCTTCTATCAGCAAAGAGATAGCGAACTTAGAATCCGAATTTCAACGAGCAATTATTCCAGGCCTGCTGTTTGGAGCCATGTCCAAAGAGCACTGGGGCAGATTTTGGGATGGCGACCCGCTCAAGGCATCATCCGACGGCGAAGCAGACATCAAACTCGGCAGCGACTTTCTAGCCGCGGTTGGCGCCATGCGAAACTTGCCCCATAGCCACGACGAACCGCGAACCGACATTCTGGGAGGCAAGGCCGACTTGGTCTATGATCCAGAACTTCACACAGTGCGTTTCCCGGTCGAGCTAAATGTAGATGGGGGAAGCTTTCGATTCTTATATGGCCTGTCAGACCATTTGGACTCAGATCGGTTCAGCGCCGCAGTAAAGACCTCGGTTTACGCCAAGTCGGTGGGGAATTGGGCTGTCGAAAAGCAGTCCAGTAGTTGGGATCTCGCTCTCGACCTGCGTCGTATCGATTCGGGAGACGACCTCATCGAGAAACCGGACCATGCGCAAATGCTTGATTGTCTAAAAGACAACGGGTTCGAGTATGTGATGGATGCCTTTCGCGCAAGGCTGACTTTCTGGCCGAAGCTCTTAGTGCGCCAAGGTACGCTGAAGGAACTTGCAGAGTCCTTCCTTATTAGCGGCCGCGTACTGAGAATCGAGGGGAAGGCGATCGTTGGTCGTCGCATCGATGCGCCTGTGCTTGGCAGATATGAAATCGCGGAACGCCAGATCTCCCCGTATGAAGCGATCGTCGCCGAAACAAAGGGGCTAGAGCTCGACCAGTTGGCCAACTTTGCCCAACCGCTCTCAAAAATCCAGTATTCCTCATTGAGCGCTGACACATTCATCGCTTCGTGGCACCGCCTGGGTGAGATACCGCAAGACATGTGGCCTGCCCTCCGACTATGGGCGCTTTTGACTGAGTTCCAAAAGGATCGAGCCAAGTCAGAGGAAGGGCTTCGAAAGTCACAAATGACTCCGGTTCAACAAGCCAACTTCAATCGCGCCGCGCTTGGCGGCAGCGAGGGCATATTGCAGGCGCTAGACATTCAAATCTTGCCGGTGGCGAGAACTTCTACAGAGCCAATGATAAAAGCATTGCGCGATGAGTACCAAGGCTTTGAACCTCAAACCGTCAGCGGGATGGCCACGATCCCGCAAGGCGATCCTAACGAAGAGAACGACCCTCGACCGAAATTACCGATTAAAGTCATATCTTGGACGCTAGAAATTTTGCACCAAGATGGAACTGCAAAGTACGTCTATTCGATCGAGCGGCCACAAAAAGAGAAGGCGAAGCCATGAAACTCATTCCAATTCTAGTCCTCTTGCTCGCCGTTGCACAAGCCCAGGTCGACTTGAAGACCGACTCAAGACTTTCCAAGACGATAACAGCCGAGGAGATGTTCTGGCCGCTCAGCGACTTCTGCAAATCGATGACGGAGACGACCGGCCTGCAGATTCGCGTCGCCAAGCATCTGGAGGATCGCAAAGTCGCCGTACTGGTCAACCAACGGCCTGCTTGGTACTTGATGAACATAGTAGCTGATGTCTCCAACTGCGCTTGGAACAAGACGGACGACGGCTATACGCTGATGCAATCGCCCGCAGCGGCTGATTTGGAACGCAGGACGGTAGATGCCTTTGTCCGATTGCGCCGCGAGAGAGCGGAAAAAGCGATTCTGGACGCGATCGAGGCCGCTAAGACAGATGTCAACGAGGCATTGACGAAAATAATGGCGTATAGGCAGAACTTGGCGCAAAGGGTCGAAGGCGAACCGTACGATTGGAAAGAACATGAAGAGGGCGCTCGGCTGCAAACCAAAATTTCGCAGGGATACCTGCCCGGCCGTCTGTTCGCCATGTTTGCCCCCCAACACTGGGAGCGTTTTTGGAGAGGCGATCGGATTACGGCTTCATCGACCAGCGCGGCCGACTTGAAGCTCGATAAAGCCACGATGGCAGCGATCGCCGCTATCATGGGCGACGATCTGATGCCCGGCGAGAGTCTGGGCGCCGCCATCGAACTGCGTTCGTTCGTGCGATACGACCTCGATACGAGCACGATTCATTGCCCCTTGGTCGTCATGACCGATAACTCGGCCTCTATGAGGCACAACGAGTTGGGCGGCGGGCTCGACATGCACAATATGGGCGAGTGGCTGAGCAAGTCGCCTTACGGCGCCGCCGTTGATAAATGGGCGATGACATTAGACGATAAGGCTCTGGACGGCGAACTGCCGCCGAAAGAGGTCAACCGGTTTAACGCTCGTCGAGCCGTTCCAAGGGCTCCCGACGTCATGGCTCTCTTCGATATGGCCAAGGCGCACAAGATCGAACTGGTGATGGACTCGTACCGAAGCTCGATCAACGATTGGAGCCGACACTTAGGCTCTATCGAGCATTGGCGCCACATGGCACAGGCGCTGCGAAACATGGGACGATTCGTGAGGGTTGACGATAACCTCCTTTTAGGACGCCGCATCGACGCGCCCATACTGCATCTTCACGATATTCCCGAACGACTGATCAAACCTTTCGAGAAGATCGCGGCAGAGCAGGGAGGGTTGGAACTGGACCAGATGGCCGACTTCGTCAAGCCGCTGACGGACCGACAGTATCGCGGATTGATCAGCTATCAGGGCATAGTAACCTGGCACCAAGTCGACAGCCTGAGCGAGATGTCCTTACCCATCTTGCGATTGTGGGCAGAACTGACCGCTGTTCAACGCCAAAAAGCGCACGAGGAAGGCGGATTGAAATGGTCGCAACTGACTCCGGCGCAGCAAGCCCTGTTCGAGAAAGCCGCCCAACCGGACGACGCTGGTTTTGGCTTCTTTAGACCGGACGAATCGGCTGAAGCAGAAGTCGTCGAATCCCGATTGGTCGTGCTCAAACAGAGCCACAGGGGTTACCGATTGGACTGGGAAAACAGTTCGATCACATTCCCGAACAAGGAAGAACTGGAAAGGCACATGTCTCAAATGGAGATTCCAGGCGGCTCGGTCGCTTCGGAGGTCGACACCCAGACCTACACAATATCTATCTATCACAAAGGGGTCCATGTGGACCAGCACCACCAATTCAACCGTCCGCGCAAACCGCCTAAGAAAGAGGCATCCCCCGCCGATAATCCTATCTGAGACCCGACATTGGGACGGCCAAAGGATTGGCCAATCAACTCGGCACGGACGCGCTCATCGGAGCGTAACAATGCCGGACAATTCAGTAAGACGAACATTCTGGGATACGCCCACGCTCAATAGCGTTTCGAACGGACTTGACCGAGCGGCCGCCAGGCATCGAGCCTTGGCAGGCAATATCGCCAACGTCAACACGCCCAGCTACAAGCGTCAGGACGTTCAGTTCGAGACTGCGCTCAACAAAGCCCTTTTACCCATAAAGGCCGACAATCCGCGCCATATCGCCGTCTTGCCCGCGCATGGCCCGTCGCCCGCACAGGCCGCTATGACGACCATGCGCCTGGACGGCAATACCGTCGATCCAGACCTCGAAATGGCCATGCTGGCCGAGAACGAGGTCCGCTACGCCACGTTGACCCAAGTCGCCGGACGGCAGTTCCGAGGGCTTGCGTCGGCTATCACGGGCGGACGATAAGGAGGGAATCGATGAGCCTACTCGGTTCGATGAAGGTTAGTTCGTCCGCGCTCACCGCCGAGCGAATGAGAATGGACTTGATCGCGGATAACATTTCCAACGCTGGCACAACCCGAACGCCCCAGGGCGGAGCCTATAGGCGGAAACTGGCCGTATTGGAGGCAATGGCGGACGGCGGCGTGCGAGTGGCCAATGTCGCCCAAGACCCTGCGCCGCTCAAAGAAATCCACGACCCCTCTCACCCTCACGCCGACGCCAGAGGCATGGTGCAAATGCCCAACGTCGAGATCGTCAAAGAGATGGTCGATCTGATCACCGCCAGCCGGTCTTACGAAGCGAACATAACAGCGTTCAATGCGGCAAAAGGCATGGCCATGCGAGCTTTAGACATCGGAAGGGCAGGCTAAACGATGAGAATTGATCCGAAGCCAGTCGCGATACCCCCAGTACAGATTGTCGAGACGCCGCCGAAGCCTGAACAGAGCTTTGGCGAGATGTTTAGCAACTACATCAACGACGTGAACGACTTGCAGATGGCGGCTGGCGAGATGGCGCAAAGATACGCTCAGGGCGAACCGATCGACGAGCACGCGCTACTGATCGCGATGGAGCGCGCGGGGATTGCGTTTCAGCTGACTCTGCACGCTCGCAACAAAGTTCTAGAGGCCTATCAGGAAGTCATGAGGATGCAGGTGTAAGGTTAGAAGATGCCCATCAGACAGCACTTAGGGAGATTACAAGCGTGGTGGTCGAGCGCGGAAAGCTCGACGAAAGTAACCGCCGTCCTCGCGACCATCGTCCTGTTCGCAGTCATTGTCGGCACGGCATTCTGGGCGGCAACGCCGGACTTCCAGCCCGTTTTTACCGGCGTGAGCGAGAGCGATTCGGCCAAGATCGCAACTCTGCTCAAAGAGCGCGGCATCCCAGTGCAAGTTTCGTCCAGCGGCTCGGTCGTCTCGGTGCCCAGCGGACAGGTTCAACAGGCCCGAATTGAAATGCATCAAAAGGGCCTGCCTTCATCGGGCGCCCCCGGATATTCGAGGCTGGGACAGACGGGCATCGGCCAGACGCAGCTCCAAGAACAGACCACGTTGCGCATTGCGATGGAAGAGGAAATCCAGAACACGATCGAACGGCTGGATCCGGTCGAAAGCGCGCGAGTGCACATCAGCGTACCCAAGGAGGCCGTCTTCGCCGCCGACAAGCAAGAGCCGTCGGCGGGCATTACCTTGAAGCTTTCTCCCGGCGCAAGGCTCTCTTCCGAACAGGTGCAGGGCATCGTTCATTTGGTCAGTTATAGCGTCGATGGCCTGAAGCCCGAACGAGTTTCGATAGTCGATTCCGAAGCCAACCCTATTTGGGAGAGCGGACATTCGACGACGACCGGAGTGGGCACGGTCGGCGCTCGCAGAAAGGCCGAACTGGAATACGCCGAACGAATGCGCCGGACGCTCCAACAGAGCGCGGACGAGGCTGCAGGGCAAGGCAAGACAAAAGTTTTGGTGCACGCCGAACTGAACTTCGATTCGGTCGAGCGCAAGTCGGTCGAGTACACGCCGCTAGGAGAACGGACGGGCGCAAAGGTCAGCGAAGCGTCGAGCGTTGAACGATACGGACCTCCGGCGGGCGGCGGCTCGGCGCCTACCTATCCGGCGGGCGGTATCGATTCCAGCGGCCGCGCCTACCAAAACGAAAACAAAGTCGCAAACTACAACATCAACGAAGAGAGGAGGACGATAACGGAAGCGCCCGGGGATGTCGAGCGCCTAAACGTCAGCGTGCTGATCGATAAAGCCGTTCCGCCAGAGACCGTCGCTAAGATCAAATCGGCCATATCCGGGCTGATCGGCGCGGACAATCAGGTGCGCAACGTCATCTGCGAGCAGGTCGAGTTCGACAAAAGCGAGGAGAAAACCGCCGAGGCCGAACGTGCAAAGCTGGCGACCGCCAAAAGGTTCGAAGCCGCCCTAAAGTATTCGCCGTTGCTGCTATTGCTGGTAGTGGCGGTCGTTCTCGCTCGAATCTTGGGTCGAAACATCGGACAGTCCGCAGCGCTGCCTCAGCCGGCTCTGGCGGCAATTGGATCTGGCTACAGCGGTAGCGAAAGCGGAAGCGGAAGCGAAAGCGGAATGGCCGTAACCATAGGCGAAGACGGCATCCAGCGCTACGCGCCCTCGCCTAAGGCGCCCGATCCCGTACTGTCCCTGCTCCCAGCGCTAGGCGATCACGAGCCCGAGCCGGAACTGATCAACATCATCCAATTCACCATCGACAAGCCAGACAAAATGGCCGCGCTTCTGAAACAGTGGTTGAAGCGCGAATGAGCATGGCTAAACAATTCAATCGGAAGCTGACGCCCAAGCAGAAGGCGGCGATCATCATGGTCGCTATTGGCCCCGACGCCGGCTCCAAGATTATGCCGTTCCTCACCCCGACAGAAATCGAAGAACTCACGGTCGAGGTGGCTCGCACGGGCAGCGTGCAAAACGAGGTTCGTTTGGCCGTACTGCGCGAATTTCACGAGCTGTGCGCCGAGCACCAAGGCATTGCAGAAGGCGGTCTTGGGTCGGCGCAAAAACTGCTTCAGGCCGCATTTGGAGACAACGAAGGCGAAGAGATTCTGAACCGTGTCAGCCATGTGATCCAGATGTTGCCTTTCGACGCCATCAAAAACGTCGATCCCACTCAGTTGGCCAGCTTCCTGCAAGACGAGCACCCGCAGACCATCGCGCTGGTGCTGGCCTATCTCGATCCTCCTTCCGCAGCCGCAGTCATCAATGCGCTGCAAGGCGACCTGGCGCCAGAAGTCGCCGAAAGGCTCGCTATGATGGGAAGCACCCCGCCCGAAGTCATCCGCCGAGTGGAAGAAGTCTTGGAGAAGAAACTCTCGTCCGTTACCACGCATGATTTTAGCGCGGCGGGCGGCATCAAAGCGCTGGTCGACGTTCTGGGATGGGTCGACCGGAACACAGAACGGCAGATCATGGAGACTCTTGCCGAGACCAATCCCGAACTGTTGGAAGAAGTCCGTAAGATGATGTTCACCTTCGACGATCTGGTCCAACTGGACGACCGAGCCATGCAGCAAGTGCTGAAGGAAGTCGACCTGAAGGAACTGGCCCTTGCGCTCAAGGCGTGCAGCGAGGCCGTGCGCGATAAAGTTTTCAAATCGATGTCTGAGCGAGCCGTCAACATGCTCAAAGAAGAGATCGAGTACATGGGCCGCGTGCGCATGAGAGTGGTCGAAGAAGCCCAACAGCGCGTGGTCAGCGTCGTGCGCAGACTGGAAGACGCGGGCGAGATCGTGCTGGCGCACGGAGCCGAAGAGGAGATGGTGTAGGCGATGACCGTACCGTTCGAAACTCTGGATGCGGATGCGCAGCCGCCTATCGAGCCGTTCGTGCCGTTAGACGATACGGTCGAGCGTTCTGCAAGCCCGGCGGCAACGACGGAATCGCCTTTTATGGAAGCGCCTTCGAGCGCAATTGCGTTGAATCCATCGGATCTGTATGCCAAAGCGCTCTCGACGCTCCAACAGGCAAACACCGAGGCGGAACGCATTTTCAAGGCGGCCCATTCGGAGGGCTACTCAGCTGGATACAAGGCCGGACAAGAGGCTAGCATCGAGGAAGCCGCGCGCATTAGCCGAGAGGGCCATGCCCGCCTGTCCGAGCAGGTCGATCAATTCTTGGCCGATGTTGCAGCCCAGATCGAGAACTATTTTGAGCAGGGCGCGCAGCAGATTACCGAGCTGGCGCTGGCCATTGCACAAAAGGTGATCAAAGAGCGCGCCGAAGCCGAAAGGGACATGGCGCTGCGCGTGGCTAAAGACGCCATCCGTAGGCTCGGCTCGGTCGAACGGCTCACCATCCGAGTCAATCCGGCCGATTTGGAGCACGTCCGCTCCGAAAAGCGCAACCTGCTCAGCGTTATGGACAGCGCAAGGCAGATCGACGTGATCGAGGATCGGCGAGTGGAGCCAGGCGGCGCAGTCATCGAATGCGAAAACGGAATCGTCGATGCGCGCATTTCGGTTCAAGTCGGCGAACTAGAACGCGCATTGAGCGACAGGGAGGCGGCATGATGCCCAAGGTCAGCATCCCGACGCCTTCCGCCAAAAGGCAGTTAGAAAGGGTGCGAACCTGCGACCCGGTCAAGGTCAACGGCCGCGTCGTAACCGCGATAGGATCGCTAATCGAATCGGTCGGTCCGCCGGCCGAGATCGGCGAGATTTGCGATATATCAAGAGGCAGAATCTCTCGCCCTTTGCAAGCCGAGGTCGTCGGATTTCGCGCAGAGCGGACTCTGCTGGCCCCGATAGGCGATCCGTCCGGAATTCGTCCTGGCGCAGAGGTCGTCGCGACAAGGCGGCGAGCCGAAGTCTCGGTCGGTCGAGAGATGTTAGGCCGAGTGGTCAACGGGCTTGCCGAACCCGTAGACGGCAAAGGACCGTTGAATGCTGAGGCAAAAATGAGGCTACAGCGATCGGCGCCGCCCGCAATGGAAAGACGACCCATCCGCGAACCGATCTCGCTGGGCATCCGAGCGATCGACGGCCTGATAACCTGCGGATTAGGGCAGAGAATGGGCATCTTTGCCGGAAGCGGCGTCGGCAAAAGCGTGCTGATGGGCATGATCGCGCGGAACACCTCGGCCGATGTGAACGTCATCGCGCTAGTAGGCGAACGAGGCCGCGAACTGCGCGAATTCATAGAAGACAGCCTGGGCGAAGAGGGCCTGGCGCGCAGCGTGATCGTGGTGGCGACTTCCGACGAACCGGCCATCCTGCGCCAACGGTCGGCCTTTGTCGCAACGGCCATCGCCGAGTTCTTTCGCGATCAAGGCAATCACGTGCTCTTGATGATGGACTCCATCACGCGGCTGGCCATGGCTCAGCGCGAAATCAGCCTGGCCGCGGGCGAGCATCCTTCTGCGCGAGGCTATACGCCCAGCGTCTTCAGCCTGCTGCCCAGGCTGTTGGAGCGCGCTGGATGCGCCGCGCACGGATCGATCACGGGCGTCTACACCGTCTTGGTCGATGCGGACGATGTGAACGACCCGATCGGCGATGCGGTGCGGGCGATTCTCGACGGCCACATCGTCTTAGACCGTCGCTTGACCTCGCGCGGGCACTACCCGCCCATCGATTGCCTGCAAAGCCTTTCGCGGGTGATGGACCATGTCGTCTCGCCCGATCATCTGGCGCTGGCGCGCAAAATGAGATCGCTGATGGCCGCCTACAAAGAGACCGAAGACCTGATCCAGATCGGAGCCTACAAAGCCGGATCGAATCCGCTGGTGGACGAAGCCATCGCCAAACGAGAACGCATCGACCGGTTCCTGCAACAGCGAATCGACGAATCGGCCTCGTTTCACGATACATTAGAAACAATGGGGAGGACGCTCGAATAATGGTTCCGTTTAAATTTCGATTGCAAAAAGCGCTAGAACACCGCGAAAGCCTGGAAGAGGAAGCAAAGAAGCAGTTACAATTTGCCGTAACCAAGCGAGCCGCCCAAGAGGAGGCCATCCGCGAAAGGCAAGAACAATGGATCGCCTATGCCGCGCGCAGACGACCGAACAACCCGCAAGAACTTACAGAGCGCGAACGCTTTCTAACCGGACTGGAGCGCGAAATCGAACGGCTGAAGAACGAGCTGGACATCTTGTTAGGCGAAGAGAGGGAAGCTAGAGACGCCTACTTGGAGAGGCGGCGAGACTGCGAGACGCTAGAAAAACTAAAAGAGCGCGAACAGGAGGCTCACGCGGTTGCCGCGAGGCGGTGGGAGCATCGGCAAAGCGATGAGGCCATAGCGCAACGGAGGGCGGCCTGATGAGTATCGGAGGCCCAAACGCGGTTCAGCATCGCATCCGACAGATCGAGGCGAGAATCGCCGAGATCGAAGGGGAGACGGTCCAACAGGAAGAGATATTGCCTCTTGGCTTTCCCAGCGGCGGCCCCATCCCCAGCGGTCTAACCTTGAGACGCGCAGGCGACTTCGATTCTATCATCGAATCCGCGGCGACCCGATACAATTTGAGCTCAGAACTTCTGAAGGCCGTGATCGACGCAGAATCGAGCGGCGACCCAAGCGCCGTATCGCCAAAAGGCGCGATGGGACTGATGCAACTGATGCCGGGCACGGCCAAAGCGCTGGGCGTCAGCGACCCGTTCGACCCCGAACAGAACATTGACGGCGGCGCAAGGTATCTAAGAAGATTGATGGATCAGTTCGGAGAACCTTCGCTCGCGCTGGCCGCCTACAACGCCGGCCCCGGAGCGGTCAAAAAGTATGGGGGCGTGCCGCCCTATCCAGAAACGCAGAACTACATCCAAAAGATTTTGTCGAACGTTCGATAACGGAGGAATAGAGATGAAGAGAGTGTGGTTTGTGGGTCTTAGCATGATGCTGGCCGCGGTCGTCGCCATGACGGCGGGTATTTCGATTGTGGGCGCGCAGGACGAAGGCGCAGTGGATGCGCCCAAGTTGCGCGAGATGCTGGTCAACCTCGGCTACGAGGTCAAGGACCTCAACTCGAAGGTTGGCGAAGAGAAGTACGAGTTTAAGATCACTAAGAACGATCTGGACGTGCCCATTGCGGCCGAGGTCAGCAAGAGCAAGAATTTCATTTGGCTGACGGCTTTTTTAGGCGAATACACGCGGCAGACGCCCGAGAAACTGGAGAAGATTTTGAAGGCGAACGGCTCCATCCAGCCGTGCATGTTCTATCTGACGAGCAAGGAGCGCCTTATGGTCGCCTTGGCCGTGGATAACCGAACGCTAACGCCGGCCGTGCTTCGGCGCCGAATTGATAAGATAGCGACCGACGTAGCCACCAATCAGGAAGTGTGGAATTTGGACTAGAATAGTGCGGGGTTTGGATTAGAATCTTATTGAATGCGCCGTTTTCGGAACCTTCCGCCTGGCCCCGTCTCGAAAAGTACCGCCGGCGTCCCCGCCTGGCCCCCCAAGTACCGCCGGCGTCCCCGCCGGCCCCCCAAGTACCGCCGGCGTCCCCGCCGGCCCCCCAAGTACCGCCGGCGTCCCCGCCTGGCCCCGTCTCGAAAAGTACCGCCGGCGTCCCCGCCGGCCTCGTTCGCTCGTTCAGGGTTCGATTCGTACTCAATTTTGTGCTACATTTTCGAAGATTCCCGTTCGCGCATGATGTTCCGATCCCTTCGCGCCCGCAGATGCGGAAGGATTAGATCGCTCTTCCCCCTAAAATCGCTCGGGAGGGCGAGCGGCCCCGCGAGCCGAAAGAACGGGACAGAACCCAAGCCGCCCCTCCCCTATATCCCCTCCCCAATCGCGGAGCGATTGGGGAGGGGACTGAATCTAAGAGGGCCGGTCAGATTCCCTCTGGCGCGATTGGGGAGGGGAACGAAAACGAACAGCCAAACCCCACAAACGGCCTTTACTGGCCGCCCAAAAACGAACCCAAGCCCAAACCCGCGACCGAGCCCAAGCCAGCCCAAACCCGCGACCGAGACCCAAAGCGAACCGGACGAAACCGAGCGACCCGCAAAATCCGCCTACGAAATCCTGGCCGAAGTCCTCGACGTCGACC